>SCTE01000437.1 GCA_004298915.1 Chloroflexota bacterium
CGCGGCCGGCGCGGCCAGTCGTCCGGATCGTGCTCGGCTTCACGGTCCTGTCGCTGCTGAGCGGCGCCTTCGACGCGCCCGACCTGTTCTCGCGGGGCGGGATCTCGGCGACCCTGCGGTTCGCGGCCCCGATCCTCCTCGCCGGTCTCGGGGCCCTGTGGGCCGAGCGATCCGGCGTGATCAACATCGGGCTCGAGGGGATGATGATCGCCGGGACCTGGTTCGGGGCGTGGGCGGGCTACCAGTGGGGGATCGGGCCCGCGTTGATCGCCGGGGTCGCCGCCGGGGTGGCCTTCGGGCTCGTCCTCGCCCTGCTGTCGGTGACGTTCGGGGTCGACCAGGCGATCTCCGGTCTGTCGCTCAACCTCCTGGCGGCGGGCCTCACGCGCTTCCTGTCGTCGATCACGTTTGCAACGGTTCCGGGCGGGTCGATCGTCATCTCGCCGCCGGTCCCGGCCTTCCCGATGCTGAGCGTGCCCGGTCTGGATGTCGTCCTGGCGCCGCTCGAGCGGGCCGGGATTCCCGCACTGAGCGACCTCGGAGCCGTGGTCCTCGGCCTGCTGACGGACGTGTCGCTGCTCACGATGGGCGTCCTGGCGCTCGTGCCGCTCAGCTGGTGGATCCTGTGGCGAACCAGCCTCGGCCTCCGGCTCCGGGCGATCGGCGAACGGCCGGAGGCTGCTGACAGCCTGGGAATACGGCCGTGGCGCTACCGATACCTGGCCCTCGGCGTGTCGGGCGGCCTTGCCGGCCTCGGCGGGGTCTATCTCGTGACCGTGGCGTCGAGCCTGTATCGCGAAGGCCAGACCGCGGGCCGCGGGTTCATCGGCCTCGCGACGGTGATCTTCGGCAACTGGAACCCGTGGTCCGTGACGGTCGGATCCCTCGTCTTCGGGTTCACCGACGCGCTCCGGACCCGTCAGGAGGTCACGGTCGGCGTGCTCCTCGCTGGCCTCGGGCTGCTCTGCCTCACCGTTGCCGTCTGGCGAGGTCTTGGCCGCGACTGGCGCGCCGCGCTCCTGTTCGGACTGGCCGGCACGGCGATGCTCGGCTGGTTCTGGTTCGTCCGGATCGTCCCATCGGAGCTGGTCAGCTTCGCCCCACACGCCACGACACTTGTCGTCCTCGCCATCGCGCGACAACGGTTCCGGCCACCCGCGGCCCTGGGCGAGCCGTACCGCAGGGACGCGGCCCCGTGACGTGCCCGGGCCTGACCGGTATGGTGGGGCCAGCCAGCCACCCAACGAGAGGTTGAGTCATGTCCGACTATCCAGACCTGTACGCCGATGGCTTCTCGCTGACGGCGGGCCCGTTCGGCGTGACCGTCACGCTCCACCGCAGTGATCCCACCGGCGAGGCTGGCCCGCATCAGGACCCGAACGTCGTCGTCGGCCGCATCCGGTTCAGCCGCGAGTTGGCGAAGGTGCTCGCGGACCAACTGGACCAGATGCTCCTGGCGTCGTCGCAGGCGCCGGCGTCCTCGTCGGTTCGTCACTGAGCGGCCACCGCTTGACGCTCGGCGCGCGGGCCGCCTAGACTCCGCGCCTCAACTGAATACGGGCAGTGAACGGGACGAGTACCCGTCGTGCGTCGGCAGAGAGATCCGGTGGCTGGTGGAAACCGGAGCGACGACGGCAGGGAATGGACCCGGGAGCCTCCGGACCGAACGGCACGCGCGGCGGGCAACCGCCAGACCACCAAGTAGGCTCCGGCGCAGAGCGCCAGCGATACAGGGCAGCGCCGATCAGCCGCTCCACCGAGCAGCCCGTCGGTCAGGCAAGTGCGGCACATCGCCGAATGAGGGTGGCACCGCGGAAGGCACGGCCTTTCGTCCCAGGGGACGAAGGTCGTTTCTTGATTCTCGGGCCGATCGGCCCGGGACCGGGCAGGCCCGGTTCGAACCGGAGGCGAAGTCGGCGATGAACAGCAGCATGGACCCGCTCAGCCTGGCCGAGGCGAAGCGCCAGTCCGCGACCGCGGACACCGTGCTCCTGCGCGCCACCCGCCCGGCCGACCTCGAAACCCCCATCGGCGCCTTCCTGCGCCTTGATGACGGCACGACCCCCGCCTACCTCCTGGAATCGGTCGAGGGTGGCGAGCGGCTCGGGCGCTACTCGTTCCTCGGTGTGGGACCGCGCCGGCTCCTCGAGGTCAGGAACGGCCGGGCCCGGATCCAGGATCGTCCGGTCGGGGTCACGGAGTACGCGCCCGACCTGCCGGTCCGCGAGTTCGAGGCACCCGACCCGCTCGAGGCGCTCCGCGCGTTCGTGCCCCGCCGTCGCGTCGCGCCACGCGAGGGGATGCCCCGGTTCACCGGTGGCGCCGTCGGCGCGCTCGCCTATGACGCAACCTCGATCTTTGAGCCCTCCGTCCCGATGCCGGCTTCGGATCCGGTCGCCGTCCCGACGGCGGCCTTCATCGAGACCGACCTCGTGATCGTGTTCGACCACCTGACCCACACGCTGTCCGCGATCGCCTCGCTCCACACCGAGGCGCCCGACTTCGAGGGTCGCTACCGGATCGCCGAGGCTGCCATCTTCGAGGCGCTCGAGCGAACGTCCCGCCCATCAGCCACCGAGATGGCCGGCTCGGGGGCCGGATCGCGCCGGTCGGCGACGAACGGCTCGGCCGCGAGTGCTCCCACGCCACCAGCCGTCGGGCTCAACCCGGCATCGATCGAATCGAGCCTGGGGCGCGACGAGTACATCCGCGCGGTCGAGGTCGCCAAGGACGCGATCGCGGCCGGCGAGGCGATCCAGGTCGTCCTTGCCCGCCGCCAGTCGTTCGACCTGCCCATCGACCCGGCGACCGGCCTTCCGCTCGACGGCATCGGCCTGTACCGGAGCCTGCGCCGGGTCAACCCGTCCCCCTACCTGTTCTTCACCCGGGTCCCCGGGTTCGAGGTCGTCGGCGCCAGCCCCGAGCTCCTCGTCCAGCTCGATGGCGACAAGCTCACGACCCACCCGATCGCCGGCACGCGACCCCGCGGCGCGGACGCCCGGGAGGACGCGATCCTCGCCGAACAGCTCCAGCGCGACCCGAAGGAGCGCGCCGAGCACGTGATGCTGGTCGACCTCGGGCGCAATGACCTCGGCCGGGTGGCCCGGGCCGGCAGCGTGACCGTCAGCAAGTACATGGAGGTCGAGCGCTACAGCCACGTCCTCCACCTGGTCAGTCATGTCGAGGCGAAGATCAAGCCCGACCTCGACGCCCTCGACGCCCTGCGCGCGGTCTTCCCCGCCGGCACGCTCTCAGGTGCGCCGAAGGTCCGCGCGATGCAGCTCATCGCCGCCGCCGAGGGCGAGCGCCGCGGCCTGTACGGCGGCGCGGTCGGCTATCTCGGCTATGACGGCAACCTCGACACGGCGATCACCATCCGGAGCGCGGTCCTCAAGGACGGCCGGGCCCACATCCACACCGGCGCCGGGATCGTGGCCGGAAGCGTGCCCGAGAAGGAATTCGAGGAGACCGAGCACAAGGCGG
>SCTE01000438.1 GCA_004298915.1 Chloroflexota bacterium
GACCTGGGCGACGCGGTCGAGCTCACGCCGGAGGGCAATCGCCTCATCGCGACCAGCAGCGGGGTCCAGATCGGGACGGTCGAGCCGCGCGTCGCGGCCCGGCTCCTGAAGTTGATGGCCGAGGGCAACAAGTACGCCGCCGGCGTGACGTCCCTGGGTGCCGTTGACGTGCGGATCATCATCCGCGAGGTCTACCAGGACCCGCGCAACTACGGCAAGGTCAGCTTCCCGACCGCGGCCAAGTCCACCGACCTGCGGCCGTACACCAAGGGCACGCTCGTTCGCGAGGACGAGGAGCTCGAGGAGGATCTCGAGGACGACGTCGAGGACGACGAGATCGAGGATCTCGATCGGGTCCTGCCGCCGGACGACACGACCGACGAAGCGTTCGTCGAGGAGAACGACGACCTCGACGAGGGATGACCGCCGGCCCGGACGGGGCCGTGAACGCTCCGTAGGCCCGCGCCCGTCTGCCACAATCGCGGCATGGTGGGTCGAGCGCCTCTCTCACGCGCCGAACCCGGATTCACCATGCCCGCCTTCGAGCGGATCGCGCCACCGCCGCCACCCGACAGCGTGCTCGCCCACCTCGAGGCCGGGTCGGCCCCCGGCGACATCGTGCTCGACCTGCACGCGCGCGGCGGTTGGATCGCCCGGGCGGCGGTCGATCGGCAGCGCCGCGCGGTTACGCTCGAGACGAATCCGCTCACCCGCCTCCTTGCCGAGGTCGTCCTCCGACCGCCGGATCTCCGCCATCTCGACGCCGCGTTCTCGACGCTCAGCGCGTCACCGCGCGGTGACACGAGCCTGAAGCTCGCGATCGGCGGGCCGTTCGCGACCCGCTGTGCGACGTGCGATCGGTCGCTCATCGCAGACGAATTCAGCTGGGCCGTCCGCGACGACCCGGCCCTTCCGGGGGCCCTGGCGCTCGAGCGAAAGAGCTACCGCTGTGCGATCTGTCGGGACATGCGCGGCGGCCTCGAGCAGCGGCAGGCGGCGATCGATGATGCCGATCACGAGCGGGCCGGAACGGACGTCGGGGCCGAACCGATCCGGCGCGTCCTGCGCGAGCGTTTCCCCGTGCCTGATACTGCGGCCGGCCTGCCGGACGCGATCCTCGACCTCCATACGGATCGGCAGCTCGTCGGGCTGGCCGCGATCCTCGAGCGGATCGAAGGCGACCTGCGGGCGGCGCCGGTCGAATCTGCCCTCCGTCTGGCGTTCCTCCACGCGGTCCTCCCGGCCAGCCGGCTGGGCACGGGACCGGGCCGGATCCCGGGCATTCGGATCGCCGGGGGCGCGATCCGGTCGCCGATGCCGGATCCCGTCCGCGAGCGCAATCCGTGGGTCGCCTTCGAGGAGGGCTTTCGGACCGTCCGATCGTTCGTCCAGCAGATCGAGAGCAGTTCCATCGGTCCGCTCGAGGCCCGGCTCGGCACCGACCTCCGGAGCCTGGTCGATGGGAGCGCCACGGCCATCGTTCGTCTCGGGTCGGACGACGCCCTGGAGGCGCTCACTCGCAGCGAGGATGCCCTCCGCGAGCGCGGACCGGTCCGGCCGACCCGGATCCGCCTCATCCTTGGCCAGCCCCCGTTCCGTTTCAACCAGGAGCGCCTCGCCGCGACCTACCACGGGACGTGCTGGGCGCTCGGTCGTGAAGCCGCCGCGCTCCTGCCGCTCGAACCGTTGGGAGGGGCGGCCATCAGGGCTCCGTGGTCCTGGCAATCCGAAGCGCTCCGGCGGTCGCTCGAGGGTGCCGGACCGCACATGACGCGCGATGGCCGGGCCGTCATGGTCGTCGATGGTCACGGCCCCGAGGGCCTGGCTGCCGCCGTGATCGGCGGGGTCGGAGCAGGCTATCGCCTGTCGGCGGTGCGGTTCGGCGACGCGGACTCCGGCACCGCCGGTTTCGTCGAGTTCGTGCCGCCCGGAGCGACGGTTCCGCCCGGGTCACGGACACGGGCCGGACAGTCGATCGACCCGATGCCCGGCGGATCCGGCGATCCAGCCTTCGTCCCCGGTCGCGGCCTGTTCTCCGCGCCGGAGCCGGTCCTCGCTCGACCGTTCTCGCCGTCGGAGGCCCAGCGGACCATCAGTGAGGTCGCCGTCACGCTCCTTCGGGATCGAGGCGAGCCGATCCGCTTCGAGCGACTCCTGGGGGAGATCCTGATCGGCCTCGATCGAGCCGGACACCTCGCGCGGCTGTTCGGCGCCGGCAGGTCGGCCGTCGCGGCGGAACCCGGAGAGCCGGATATCGAGCCCGTGGACCAGCTCATCGGCTTCATCCGCGACGAGCTCACCCGGCCGAACCATCCACGGCTCCGCGAGATCGCCCCGGACCAGTGGTGGCTCGAAAGCCGCGCCGATCGCGATGCCGCGGCCCTGCCGCTGTCCGACCGCGTCGAGTGGGCGGTCTACAGCCTCCTGTCGACCGCCGGGCCGCTCGACGAGGTCGCGTTCCTCGAGCGGATCGATTCGCTGTTCCGTGGACCCGACCTGCCCGAGGAGGGACTGGTGCGTGCCTGCCTGGCGAGCTATCGCAGCCCGAGCGCGACCGACGACCGGCTCGTCACCGGTGACGACCTCCGCCGCCGGACGGCGGATCACACCGAGATCCTCGCCCGCCTTGCGGACGCCGGCCATCGGCTCGGAATGCACGTGTGGATCGGCCAGCGCGAGCAGGCCCGTCGGTTCGGGTCGGGGTCCCTCGGCGACCTGCTGACGAGCCACGAGCAGACGGCCTGGCTGCCGGCCATCACCCGCGCCTCGGCCGATGACCTGGCCGACGTCGACTGCATCTGGTACGTCCGTGGCCGGACGGCCCTCCTCTTCGAAGTCGAATGGACCGCGATGATGGGAGAGACGATCCTTCGCCGCCACAGCCGCATCCCGGCCGATGATCGCCTGGTTCGCTTCCTCGTCGCCGCTCCCGAACGGGCCGAGCTCATCCGCTACAAGCTCGATGCGTCGCCGGTCCTCCGCTCGGCCATGGCGGCTGACAATTGGCACGTGATCCTGTGGCCGCACCTTCGATCGTGGCTGGAACGTGAGCCGGTCGTGCTTGCCGATCTCGAACCGTTCCTCGGCCTCGACCCGGCGGTCAGCGGCACGGGTCGGCAGATGGACCTGTTCCCGGCATCGGACGCGGAGCCCTGACGCACCGGGCGTGACACCCGGTCAGGAGTCGAAGCCGATCCCGATCGCGTCGAGGGTTCGAAGGAGGAGACCGCGCCGGCCCTCGTTCGCGTCCGCTCTTGCCAGCTCCCGACGAACGGCCTCGACGGCGAGCCAACGGGCCGGTTCGGGCGGGAACGGGAACGGGCCACTCCGGACGATCTCGAGCTGGAGCCGATCGGCGGTCGGATCGAGGATCATGTCGCGCACGACACCGCCCGCCCATCGCGCGGCGCCGACGCCGAGGCCCGTGTAGCCGAGGGCGTACGTCAGGCGGCCGGCCATCGACTGGCCGATCGTGACCATGAACCGGCTCGTGGTGTCGATGGCGCCGCCCCAGCGCCACGGAAACCGGAGGTCGGCGAGCTGCGGAAACGCCCGGACGAAGTGCTGCTCGAGCCGCTCGAACGTGGTCGGCCGCTCGTCAAGTGCCGGACTGACGCGATTGCCCGAATGGTAGATCGCGTCGTAGCCGCCCCACAGGATCCGGTTGTCGGCGGTCAACCGGAAGTAGTGGAACTGGTTGCCCGAATCCGAGACTCCCATCCGCCTGCGCCAGCCGATCGAATCGAGCTGCTCCGTCGTCATCGGATCGGACACCAGGACGTAGTCGTAGACCGGGACGAACAGGCGCTGGAGGCGGCCCAGCCAGCCCGAATAGGCGGATGTCGCCACGACGACGTGCTGCGCAACGAGCCGCGCCCCCGCGTCGGTCAGGATGTGGACCGAACCGGCCCGGCGCTCGAGCCCGGTGACCCGCGTTCGTTCGTGGATCGTCGCGCCCCGGCGGAGGGCGGCCTGCTTGAGGCCCCGTGCCAGCCGAGCGGGATCGAGCATAACCGTCTGGTCCGGGCCTGCCAGGAGGCCTGCCTCGAAAACCGGCGAGTGAAGTTCCTCCCAGACCGCGGCTCGGTCGAGGAACGTGGTCGATACCCCGTATTCCTGTGCCAGGGCGGCGCTGGCTCGCAGCTCCTCGACCTGGTGGGGCTGGTCGGCGACGCTCATGGATCCGGTCTGCTCAAGGTCGCAGGCGATCCCCTCCGCGGCCACGAACGCGACCAGCTCGGCCAGGTTTCGTCGCCCTTCGGCCTCCAGCTCGCGAATCTCGGACGGGAAGTGGGCGATCCCGTTGGCCAGACCGTGGGTCAGCGAGGCGTCGCAGAAGCCGCCGTTCCGGCCGGACGCCCCGAAACCGACCCGCTCCATCTCGAGGATCGTGACGCGCAGTTCCGGATCCGCGTCGAGCAACTGGATGGCCGTCCAGAGGCCCGTGAAGCCGCCTCCGACGATCGCGACATCGGTTCGGCGATCGCCGCGCAGGGCGGGCTCCAGCGAATCCGGTGCCCTGGACAGCCAGAAGCCCGGTCCGGCGGGATCGTTCTGGTGAAAGGCATCCACGGCGCCATCCTACGCGGGAACCGGTCATCGGCCTTAGGCACGTCCAATTCGTGCGTATCGCTCGCCTCGGCGTGCCATCGACCACGGATTTCGAACGTCATGACCATATGGCGGACGAATCTCGCGTTGACGGCTTCGAGCGTCCTGTGGCACGATTGGAGCCCGCGTTCCGCCCACTGCAACACCTCGTCCTGCATCCCGGATCGCCACTTTCTGTTCTCGAACGTACTCGGAGGCAACATGTCAGGCTCCTCGAATACCCCCGCGCCCCGCTCACGTGCCCGCCAGCTCGAGCTGTATCGCCGGGCCAGCAAGACCCTGCCGGGCGGCACCAACTCCAACTTTCGGGCGTGGGGCGAGGACACCATCTACGTCGATCGGGGCAAGGGTGGGCGCGTCTGGGATATCGACGGCAACGAGTTCGTCGACCTCCGGATGGGCTACGGCCCGGTGATCCTCGGCCATGGTGACGATCGCGTCGATGACTACGTGAACGAGCGCATGCGCCGGGGGGTCAGCTTCTCGCTGACCAGCGAGGACGAGGTCCGTGCGCTGGAGCTCCTGCGCGAGCTGACCGGCTGGGTCGACATGGCCCGGATGACGGTCTCGGGCACCGAAGCCACGATGCACCTGATGCGCCTGGCCCGTGCCTTCACCGGTCGGGACAAGGTCGTCAAGTTCGAGGGCCAGTACCACGGGTTGCATGACTACGCGCTGATCAGCGTCTCGCCCAACGACATGGCCGATCTCGGCGACGCCGACAATCCCGTCGGCCTGGCCTGGGGCCGAGGCATTCCCGAGCCTGTCGCCCAGACGATCATCCCTGCTCGGTTCAACAACATCGGGCGCCTGCGCACGCTCTTCGAGCGGCAGGGCCACGAGATCGCCGCCGTCATCGTCGAACCCGTGCTCGGCAACGCCCAGGGGATCCTTCCCCAGGAGGGCTTCCACAAGGCGCTCCGCGAACTCACCCGCGAATTCGGGATCCTGCTGATCTTCGATGAGGTGAAGACCGGTTTCCGGTTCGCCAAGGGCGGCGCCGCCGAGTACTTCGGGATCACGCCCGACCTCGCGTCGTTTGCCAAGGCGATGGGCAACGGCTACCCGGCGGCCGCGTTCGGTGGCCGGCGCGACATCATGAGCCTGCTGCCCGACAAGGTCAGTCACGGCGGCACCTATGCCGGTAATCGGGTGGCGGCCGCGGCAGCCGTGAAGACCCTCGAGATCATCCGTGACACCGATGCCCTCGAGACCGTCCATCGGACGGGCCGGCGGATCCAGGACGGCCTCCGCGAGGTCGTCAACGAGGCCGGCCTGCCGTTCCACTTCACCGGTCACCCGTCGATGTTCGGGATCATGTTCACCGAGAAGGTGGCCACGGAGTATCGGGACTGGGCTGACACGGACCACGCGCTGTACGACGCGATTGCCGTCGGGATGCATGCGCGTGGCGCCATGCCGGAGCCCGACAGTCGCGAGCCCTGGTTCGTCTGTGAGGCGCACGCGATGGACGATTCGGTCGACCGGGCCGTCACGGCGTTCGAGGAATCGCTCAAGGCGGCCCTCGAGCTCCGCGCCCGCGGCGAGCTGCCGGCCGCTGGACATTGATCGACACGCCGGCTCCGAGGAGAGGGACGATGGACGGCAACGCAGTCCGGAGCGTCGATCGAGCGGCGTCCCTCCTCCTCGCGCTCGGCGAGTTCCAGGGGGAGGCGGGCGTCACCGAGCTTGCCCGCCGTCTGGACCTGCACAAGTCCACGGCCTCGCGCCTGCTTTCGACCCTCCAGCGGAGGGGCCTCGTGGAGCAGGATGGCGAGACCGGCAAGTACCGGCTCGGGTTGGTCGTCATCCGCCTCGCGGAACGCGCCGAACGCACCCTGGATCTCCGCGCGATCGCCCTGCCCGAGCTCGAACGCCTCGCCCGCCTGACACATGAGACGGCGGGCCTCGGGGTGCTCGACGCCGACCAGGTGCGATTCGTGGCGCAAGCCGACGGCCCGAACCTCATCGCCGTCGGCGACTGGACCGGGCGGGCGTCGACCCTCCACGCCAACGCCTCCGGCAAGGTCCTCCTCGCGTCGCTTGCCGAACGGGAAGTGCTCCGGATCGTGCGCCTCGGCCTGACCCGGTACACCGAGCGCACGCTGACCGAGATCGAGCCGCTCCTCGCCGACCTCGCCCGCGCGCGTCGGCGCGGCTATGCGACGTCGGCCAGCGAGCTCGAGAACGGCCTCAACGCGGTTGCCGCCCCGGTCAGGGACGCGCGCGGCCAGGTGATCGCGGCCGTCGAGGTGTGGGGACCTGCCTTCCGGTTGTCTCCTCGACGCCTGCCCGAGCTCGCGACGCAGGCCCGGGACACGGCGATGGCCATCACCGTCCGCCTGGGTGGCACCGCCGCCTGACGTCGAGCCGCGCCCGGCGGTTGCGCTCGGTCCTGCCACCCTCGGTCGCGCCGCCCGGATTCCAGCCCGCCACGGGTCACGCCGCCCGGCATCGGCTACGCTCCGTCCATGCCGGATTTCAGCAAGGCTCCGTGGGACGCGGTCGTGCCGATCCTCAGGCAGGACGTCCTGCCGGTCCTGATCATCCTCGTGATCACGATCGTGCTGGTCCGTGGTTCGCGCCTGTTCGTCCATCGGATCGTCAAGGCGCTGATGGATCGCGAGGTCACCGAGGGCACGGCCCAGGAGCTGTCGGCGGTCGAGCTGAAGAAGCGGATGGACACGCTCGACGATCTCGGGGGTCGGGTCGTTCGCTTCTTCGTCCTGGCGATCGCCGGCCTCATGGTCCTCCAGACCTTCCACGTCGAGATTGGGCCGGCCATCGCCGGGCTCGGGATCGTGGGCGTCGCCCTCGGCTTCGGAGCCCAGCATCTGGTCCGGGACTACCTCAACGGCGCCCTGATCCTCATCGAGAACCAGTTCAGCCGTGGCGACATCGTCACCGTGGCCGGGGTCTCCGGCACGGTCGAGGACTTCAGCCTTCGGCGGACGACCCTGCGCGACGTCGACGGCATCGTCCACACGGTCCCGAACGGCGAGATCCGGGTCGCCAGCAACCTGACCCGGGTCTGGGCGCGCGTCAACCTCGAGGTGAGCGTCGCCTATGCCACCGACATCGAGAAGGCGATCAAGGTCGTGGATACGGTCGGCCGGGACCTGGCGTCCGATCCGGCCTGGAAGCGGCGCATCCTCGAAGCGCCCAAGGTCGACCGCATCGAGGCACTCGGCGAGTACGGGGTGACGCTCAAGATCTTCGGTACCGTGCGGGCACCAGAGCGCTGGGCTGCTCCGGGGGAACTGCGAAA
>SCTE01000439.1 GCA_004298915.1 Chloroflexota bacterium
CCACGACGTCGAGGTCCTCCCGGACCACTGGACCGTGGTCACGGCCGACGGCTCACTGGCTGCCCATTTCGAGCACACCATCGCCATCACCGACCAGGGACCGCAGATCCTGACGACGGTCTGAGCCGGGCTTGCCCCGGGAGGCCACTTTCTGATACGCTACGCGTTCGTGTGTCGGCCCGCCGGGCCGGCACTCGTCGTGAGAAAGGGACGCAGCACCGCCCGTGGCCAAGCGAGACGCGATCGAAGTAGAAGGAACGGTCCTCGAGCCGCTCCCGAACACCATGTTCGCCATTGAGCTTGAGAACGGCCATCGAGTGCTGGCCCACATTTCCGGGAAGCTTCGGATGAATTTCATTCGAATCCTGCCTGGAGACCGTGTTCGGGTCGAACTCTCCCCGTACGACCTGACCCGCGGCCGCATCACGTACCGACTGAGATAACCAGAACCGCCCGGGCTGCCACCGCAGCCACCACAACCGAGGATCCGTTGAAAGTCAGAGCCTCCATCAAGGCCCGCTGCGACAACTGCAAGGTGATTCGCCGCCATGGAACCGTGATGGTCATCTGCACCAACCCGAAGCACAAGCAACGGCAGGGGTAGGCAGACCGATGGCACGAATCGCTGGTATCGACATCCCGCGCGAGAAGCGCGTCGAGGTGGCGCTCACCTACATCTTCGGAATCGGCCTGCCGACCGCGCAGAAGATCCTGACCCAGACGAACGTCAACGGCGACACGCGGGTCCGGGACCTGACCGAGGAGCAGGTCAATCGCCTGCGCGAGCTCATCGACCGGCGCTTCAAGGTCGAGGGTGACCTTCGCCGCGAAGTGGCACTCAACGTGAAGCGACTCATCGAGATCGGCTCGTACCGGGGCCTCCGTCACCGACGCAACCTGCCGGTACGAGGCCAACGAACGAAGACCAATGCCCGGCAGCGACGTGGACCGAAGAAGACGGTCGGCGCACGCCGCAAGGTCACCAAGTAGTAATGAGGGATTGCTGAACGCATGGCTGAACGGAAGCGGGCTGTCAAGCAGCGTCGCCGGGAGAAGAAGAACGTGCCCCAGGGGCACGTCCATGTCCTCGCGTCCTTCAACAACACGATCATCACGATCACGGACCTCAGCGGTGCCGTGATCAGCTGGGGTTCCGCCGGCGTTGCCGGCTTCAAGGGCTCCCGCAAGAGCACGCCGTACGCCGCCGCGATGTCGGCCGAGATCGCCGCCCGCAAGGCGATGGAGCACGGCATGCGCCAGGTCGAGGTCTACGTCAAGGGTCCGGGCGCCGGACGCGAGCAGGCGGTCCGGTCGCTCCAGACGGCCGGCCTCGAGGTCACCGCGATCACCGACGTGACGCCAATCCCGCACAACGGTTGCCGGCCGCCCAAGCGGCGCCGGGTCTGAGCGGAGACAGGATCGAATGGCCAGATACACCGAAGCCGTCTGCCGCCTGTGCCGTCGGGAGGGCGCGAAGCTCTTCCTGAAGGGCTCACGCTGCTATTCCAAGAAGTGCGCCTTCGAGCGTCGACCGAGCCCTCCCGGCCAGCACGGCGTGCGCCGTCGGAAGATGGGGGACTTCGGGATCCAGCTGCGCGAGAAGCAGAAGGTCCGCCGCGTCTACTCCGTCCTCGAACGGCAGTTCCGCAACTACTTCGTGGTTGCCGAGCACCAGGACGGCGTCACCGGCGAGAACCTCCTCCGCTGCCTCGAGACGCGGCTCGACAACGTGGTCTTCCGGCTCGGCTTCGCCGCGTCGCGAGCCCAGGCTCGCCAGCTCGTGACCCACGGCCACTTCACGGTCAACGGCGTCCCGACCGACATCCCGTCGTTCGTGACCAAGGCCGGTGACCGGATCGAGGTCCGCGAGTCCCGCCGCTCGCTCGAGCCGTTCAAGAACGCCAAGGAGACCCTTCGCTCGCACCAGGCGCCCGAGTGGCTCGGCCTGGAGCCGGCCCGTCTCGCTGGCAGTGTCCTCAGCCTTCCCCGACGCGACCAGATGCCGCTCGATCTCAACGAGCAGCTCGTGGTCGAGTTCTACTCGAGGTAACCCCATCCCATGATTGAAGTCGAGAGCCCGCAGATCGAGTCCATCGAAGAGGTCGGCACGTACGGCAAGTACGAGGCCGGTCCTCTGCAGGCCGGCTACGGCGTCACCCTCGGGAACGCGCTCCGGCGCGTCCTCCTGTCGTCCCTCGAGGGCGCGGCGGTCACGTCCATCCAGATCCGTGACGTGTACCAGGAGTTCTCGACCATTCCGGGGGTCAAGGAGGATGTCACCCAGATCGTCCTCAACGTCAAGAAGCTCCGCCTGAAGAGCTTCGCGATGCATCCGGTCCAGCTCCGCCTGAGCAAGAGCGGCGCCGGCCCGGTCCTCGCCGCCGACCTCGTCGAGTCCGCCGACGTGGAGATCGTGAACCCGGACCTCGTCCTGATGACCCTCGACGCCGATGACGTGACGATCGAGATGGACCTCACCGTCGAGCGCGGCGTCGGCTACCTCGGCGCGGAGCGGGCCGAGGCGCTGCCGATCGGCGTGATCGCGGTCGACGCGATCTTCGCCCCGGTTCGCAAGGTCAACTACTGGGTCGAGAGCATGCGCGTCGGGCAGGTGACCAACTTCGACAAGCTCACGATCGAGATCGAGACCGACGGCAGCCTCAGCCCGGAGGAGGCCCTCAGCCGATCCGCGCAGATGCTGATGGACCAGTTCCGCCCGTTCGTGACGATCGGCCAGGCGCCCCTGCATGACGATCGCGTCGCGACCGGCGTGCCCCAGCTCCCGCCGAACATGCTCGACATGCCGATCGAGGAGCTGGACCTGCCGATGCGGGCCTACAACTCGCTCAAGCGCAACAACATCGTCAAGGTCGGTCAGCTGCTCCAGCTCAAGGACGACGACCTCCTCCGGATGCGCAACTTCGGCAAGAAGTCGCTCGACGAGATGAAGGAGCGCCTCACGATGCGCGGCTTCATCCTTCCGGAGAGCGAGCCGAGCACCTACGACGACGAGGCCGAGGGCGACGACGGGGACGCACCGTTCGAGGGCGAGGACGCCTGACATGGCGCACCGAATCGACGGCCGCAAGCTCAGCCGGAAGACCGGCCCGCGGATGGCCCTGTTCAAGAACCTGACGGTTTCGATCCTGCGCTACGAGCGGGTCAAGACGACCGAGGCCAAGGCCAAGGAAGTTCAGGGCCGGGTCGAGCACATGATCACGCTGGCGAAGCGGGGCGACCTCGCGGCTCGGCGGACGGTCACGTCCGCCTTCCCGAACGAGCCGCTCGTCATCACCAAGCTGTTCGACGAGATCGCTCCGAAGTACGCCGACCGGACCTCCGGGTTCACCCGGATCGTGAGGATCGGCCAGCGGGCGGGCGATGCCGCCGAGATCGTTCAGATCGAGTTGGTCTGACTGAGCATGAGCGCCCGCAGGGGCGTGCCAGCCGGTTCCCGAGAGGGAGCCCCCGTGCGTTATCGGGCACGGGTCGAATATGACGGCACGGAATTCTCCGGGTTCCAGGTCCAGCCTGGAAAACGGACAGTCCAGGGGGTGCTCGAAACGGCCCTGGCCCACCTCTCCGGTGGCGTCAGGCAACCCGTAGACGGCGCCGGAAGGACCGACGCGGGAGTTCACGCCGAGGGTCAGGTGATTGCCTTCACCTACTCAGGCAGGCTCGATGCGACGGCCCTCGGTGAGGCTCTCAACGGCCTGCTCCCGCCGGATGTCGCGATCCGCGACCTTCGTCGGGCGGCCAGGGGCTTCCACCCCCGCTACGCGGCGCGGTACCGGGAGTATCGCTACACCGTCTGGAACGGACCGCGCAGC
>SCTE01000440.1 GCA_004298915.1 Chloroflexota bacterium
CTCACGCGGCCGTCGATGGCGATCACGCCGCCAACTCCGGTCCCGAGGGTCAGGCCCACGATCGACCGGGCACCGCGACCCGCGCCGAGCCGGAGCTCGGCCAGTCCGAACGCCCGGGCGTCGTTGATCATCGCGGCCGGAACGCCGAGGGCGGTCGCAACCGGCGCCGCCACTGGGCGTCCCGCCCACCGGCCCGGGATGTTGACGATGAACCGGGTCGTGCCCGTTCGCGGGTCGTACAGGCCCGGGACCCCGATGCCGACCGAGACGACGCCGGGCCAGACGGCGATCGCCTCCCGCCCGACCGCGCTCAGGGTCTCGACGACGGCCTCGGGCCCCGCCGCCGCAGGCGTCCTGACCTGGCCGTGGCCGAGCATCTGCCAGGTCCCGCCGGTCCGTTCGACGACGGCCCACTTCACGTTGGTGCCACCGAGATCGAGACCGAGGTGTCGGGTCGCGGCGCCGCTGCCATCGCCTTCGCGGCGGTCGTTCGCGTGGTCCGTCATGTGCCGCCCCGGGACGGTCCGGTCATCTCGTCCCGCCTTTCGAACCTAGGTCGTCGCGTTGGTAGTGGCGTTCTCGGGCGGCACGGCACCCGTGAACTTGTCCCAGAGCGAAGCCGCGTTCAGGGTCTGGATGTGGTTCATCATGTAGCCCTGCCCGATGTCGACAGGGTACCGGTCGGCGAACGTGACGCGCTGCATCGTTTCGTCTCGCGACCAACCGGCCGCCACCGCGGCCGCGACCGCGGCCTTCCAGTCGAGCAGGTTCGAGCGCTGCGTGTCGAGGTACTTGCTCGTGGTGACCGGTCCGTGGCCAGGCACGACATGGTCGACGTCGAGTGCCTGGATCCGATCGAGGGCGCGGATCCACTGGTCCACGTTCGAGGTCATGAGCCACGTCTGGCACTCGCAGAAGACCGTGTCGCCCGTGAACACCACCCGCTCCTCGGGGACGTGGACGGCCACCTGGCCGGGGGTGTGCCCAGGCGTGTGCAGGATGCGGAACGTGCGGTCACCGACGCTGAGCGTCAGGTCGCCGGTGAACACGATCGTGCCCTTGTTCGGGTCGGCGTAGTAGGTCTCGCGATCCGGGACGATGGCCGCGCCCTCGGGATCGTCGGTCGGGATGGCCTCGAGGGCATAGGCGAACGGATCGAGGTCGGGCGTCACGACCATGAAGTTCTCGTACAGGCCCCGATGCTCGACCACGGCCCCGGCGCCCTTGAAGAAGTAGTTGCCGAAGATGTGGTCCACGTGGTGCTCAGTGTTGATCAGGTACCGGATGGGGCCGTGCGACTCGGCCTCCGCGCGCATCGCCACCGCGCGCGTCGGGAGCTGGGGTGTGTCGATGACCACCACGCCATCGGACGTCACCACGAAACTCGGGTTGCAGCCGCGCAGCTTCGTATTGGTGAAGACCGTCGGGGTGACCTGTTCCATCAACGTACCTTTCCTCCCGCCGTCGGGGACGGCTCCGTCACTGCGTCGCGGTCAGCCCACCGTCGATCATGAGCATCTGGCCGGTCACGAACGAGCCCGCGGAGGAGCAGAACAACAGGCACGGGCCGACGAGGTCATCGGTGCTGCCGACGCGACGAAGCGGGATCCGGTTGACGATGCCGGCCTTGAAGGCCGGATCGCCGAGGAGCGTCGCCACCTGCGGCGTGTCCACGAAGGTCGGTGAGATCGCGTTCACTGTGATGCCGTGCTTCGCCCATTCCGTGGCCCACTGCCGGGTCAGCGAGGCGATCGCGCCCTTGGCCGCGACGTAGGCCGAGTAGCCGGCGTTGATCCCGAGTAGGGCGCGAACCGATGCGATGTTGAGGACCCGCCCGCCGCGCCCGCCCCGGATCATGGCCCGGACCGCCGCCTGGGTCGGGTAGAGCGTGCTCCGGACATTGAGGTCGTAGATCCATTCCCAGGCGTCGGCCGGGTAGGCCTCGGCGTCGAACAGGACCTTGCCGGCCCCGCCCCCGACCGCATTGACGATGATGTCGATGCGGCCGAGTTGCTCGACCGCCTCCGAGACCAGTCGCTCGCACGAGTCGGGATCGTTGGCATCGGCGACGATGGCGATCGCCTCCGAACCGGTTGCCCGGACCCGTTCGGCCGCGCTCTCGAGTGCCGCGCTCGTCCGGCCCGCGACGACGATCTTCGCGCCGGCCCCGGCCAAGCCCACGGCGAGCGCCGACCCGATGGCGCCGCCGCCCCCCATCACCAGGGCGACCTGACCGTCGAGGCCGAACAGGGTTGACGGGCTGGTCATGGCGTCCTCGCGATCGACTGGGGGGAGGGCATCGATGATCGATGGTAGGTCGGGCTCTCGGAGGGGGTCAACGCGGTGCCGGGTTCGTCCGGCCAGCGCTCGGCCAGGTTCGCCCCGGCCTCGCGGAAGTGCTCCTGCAGGGCCCCGACGGCCGCCTCGACATCGCCGGCGCGGAGCGCCGCCAGGATGGGCAGATGCAGGTCGGCCGACCACTGCGGATCGGCGCCCGGCACCACGAGGGTGATGTAGGTCCGCAGGAACGGCTCGAGTGATCGCCAAACCATCTCGAGGGTGTGGTTGTCGGCGATCTCCATGATCCGGCCGTGGAACCGCGCGTCCCACGCGGCGACGGCGTGAGCGTCGCCGAGATCGGCCGCGGCCTGCATCGCGTCGCAGAAGCCGGCGAGCTCCGAAACGTCCGCGGGGCTGAGTCGCGGAACCGCGAGCTGCGCGGCGAGCGCCTCGAGGGCCGAACGAACGGCGTAGGCCTCGAGGATCTCGCGTCGCGCCGGCCGTCGGACGCGGGCGCCCTTGAACGGCGTGATCTCCACGACGCCCAGCGCGGCGAGGGCGCGGAGTGCCTCGCGGACGGGCGCCTGGCTCGTGTTGAGCTCGCGGGCGATCTGGGTCTCCACGATTCGTGAATCGGGGAGGTACACGCCGCTGAGGATGCGCTCGAGGAGCTCGTCCATGACCTGGTCGGCCAGAAGGCTCCGGACGAGACCTCGGGTCGGCGACGCTGCCGGTGCGGTCACGACCCCACCGGACTCGAGGGCGGTCCCGCAGCGGCTCCCGCGGGTCCAGCAGCTCCCGCGGCGCCGTTGCCCACTGCGGCCTCGAGGACCTCGACGCGTCCGCTCGAGCCGTCGACCCGGACCCGGTCCCCTGTGGCGATACGCTGGGTCGCGACCGACGTCCCGATGACGGCCGGGATCCCGAACTCGCGGGCGAGGACGGCCGGATGCGAGGTGGTCCCGCCGGTGTCCGTGACCAGTGCCGCGATCTTCGTGAACAGCACCACCCAGGCCGGGTTCGTCATCTGGCAGACGAGGACGTCGCCCTCGCGCACCTCGTCGAACTCGTCCACGGTGCGGACGACGCGGGCGATGCCCTCGACGACGCCCGGCGAGGCGCCGAGGCCCGTCACGATGGCGAGGTCGGCCGACTGCTGCTGGTGGAACCGCGCCGGATAGCCCCAGTTGACGAGGTACGGGAAGGCGAGCTGGGACGCGGTCGCCGTTCCGATCCAGTCGCGTGGATGGAGCTGTTCCGAGGCGGCTCTCGCCGCTCGCTGGGCCGCCACGATCGCGCGGGCATCGATCGCGTCCGCGCTCCCGATCAGGGCCCGCAGCTCGTTGTAGCGGAGGAACATGACGTCATCGGGCTGGTCCAGCCGGCCGGCCGCGACGAGCTTCGTGCCGATCGCCATGAGGACGAGCCGGACGTGGGCGTTGGCGCCCTGGTCGATGTAGAAGTGGTGGTCGGGCGTGAGCGGCGCCATCCGGAGGTTGACCTCGTTCGCCGCCCGCATCTCCTCGAGCGCCGCACCGCTGAGCCCGTCGAGGATCTCGCTCGAGGCGGCTTCGATGTCGAGGCGCATCGCCTCGATCGCGGTCGGAAAGTCGTAGTCGGTGTCGAGGTAGCCCTTGACCAGCTCGAGGACCGGCTGGACCTGCTCGCGGACCGTCGGAAAGATGAACTCGTGGCTCCACACGGCATGCCAGCCGAACTCGCGCTGGTATGGCTCGACCCGATCGGCCATGAACGCGCGACCACGCTCGGTACCGCGGAGGGCGGCGAGGATCTCGGCCGTGCCGCCGGCGCCGAAGGCGGCGCGCAGCCCGGCGTCGTCGCGGACCTCGTTCTTCATTCGCCAGAGGGCCTCGATCGAATCCCAATTGCGGTCGGAGGCCGAATTCTGGAGCCGGCCGAGGAGTGCCTCGTCCACGCTCCCGCGGGTCTTCTCCATGACCGCCCGGAGATTCAGGGTCGCCGACAGCTGGGCGAAGTTCAGCATCCAGTGGATCTTCCAGTGCCGGTCGTGGACGTCGATCGCGTCCTCGAGGAGGCAGGCCGCCTCGGCGAGGCTCATCGCCTCGGCGCGATCCAGCTGGGCCTCGAGGAAGGCGAAGTTGCGCTCCATCTCGGGCCGCAGGCGGTCCCGCCACCAATCGGCGAACTGGTCGCCATAGACGGGCAGGACGGTGTCCAGGTAGGCGCCCATGGTCGCCGCGAAGTTCGCGTCACGGGGGACGCGGGCGCCATAGCTCCCGCTGTACTCGGTGCCCTCGATGCGCAGGTCGGGGTTCGCCGGGATGGCCGTGGTGTAGACGTAGCCGTTGACGTTCTTGGCCAGCCAGTCCACCGCGAACGGCGTCCCGAACCGGCGGAACATGTGATCGCAGCTCAGCCACCACCCGCCGATGTCGAAGAACATCGGGCTGACGGGATGGGGGATGTGGAGGTCGTCGTAGACCCAGAAGAAGTCCTTCTCGACGTCGGAGGCCCAGGCCACCGGGAACGTCTCGTCGCCCAGGAACTGCCCGAGGATCGGGTCATTCTCAGCCATGGATCGACCTCCCCTGTGCGCCGGCTGGTTCCGGAACGAGCAGCTCGAAGACCTCGCGCCGGCGCTCCTCGAGACGGTGGACCGCATCGTCCAGGACGATCCGGCGGACGTGGTCTGAGGCAGCGTGCGCCTGGAAGTCGGCCTCGGATGCGTACTGTTCGTACAGGAAGAACGTCCGCGGATCGGCCATGGATCGATGGACCCAGAACAGGAGGCAGCCGGGCTCGGCACTCGATTCCGCGCTGATCTGGGTCAGCAGACTGAGGACCGCATCTTCCTGTCCGGCCGCCGCCTTCCAGGTCGCACAGACCACATACGCCATGGCCGCTCCAATCGAACTGCTGGCTCGTCCGGCCGACCGGGAAGCCCGCTTCGCCGGTTGGCAGGTCATCGATAATCGATTATGCTCGATGTCATCGCTGCTGCCAACCCTGCACGTTGGAGGAGGATCCCGGTGACCGCTCCGGCCCACGCCAGCATCGCGGCCGGCCCGCTCGAGGCCATGGTCCGGACGACCCCGACGGACTACTGGAACGACTCGTGCGGCGTCGCCGAACTGGAGTACGCGGTCGCGCATGGTGCCACGGGCGCCACCTCAAACCCGAGCATCGTGCTCGAGGTCCTGCATCGCGAACAGGCTCACTGGCGCCCGCGAATCCGCGAGCTCGCGACCGCGAACCCCACCTGGACCGAGACGGACATCACGTGGGCCGTGATCGAGGAGATGGCCGTGCGAGGCGCGGCGATCCTCGAGCCGGTCTTCCGGCGCGAGCATGGTCGCAAGGGCCGCCTGTCGATCCAGACGAACCCGGCCAACTACCTGAACGCCGAGCGGATGCTCGACCAGGGGCTCGGCTTTGCCGCGCTCGCTCCGAATATCCAGGTCAAGTTCCCGTCCACCCGCGCCGGGATCGAGGCGATTGAAATGGCCACCGCCGCGGGCGTCAACATCAACGCGACGGTCAACTTCAGCGTTTCCCAGGCGATTGCGGTCGCCGAGGCCGTGGAGCGCGGGCTCGACGCGTACGCGGCGCGGGGCGGCGATGTCGCCGCCATGTCGCCGGTCTGCACGATCATGATCGGCCGGCTCGACGACTGGATGCGGGTCCTCGTCGAGCGCGACGACATCGCCATCGACCCCGATGCGCTCAACTGGGCGGGCATCGCCGCGTTCAAGCGCGCCTATGGCGTGTTCGGGGAGCGGCGCTATCGGACCCGGCTCCTCGCGGCGGCGTTTCGCCACCGGCTCCACTGGACCGAGCTCGTCGGTGCCAACGCGATCCTGACCATCCCGCCGGCCTGGCAGGTCCGCTTCAACGGGAGCGGGATCGTCCCGGAGCCGCGGATCGACGTCCCGGTCCCGGCCGGCCACGTCCACGAACTCCTGGAGCGGATCCCGGACTTCGTCAGGGCGTACGATCCCGATGGACTCGCGATCGCCGAATTCGACGGGTTCGGGGCCACGGTCCGGACCCTCCGCGCCTTCATCAAGTCCTACCACGACCTCCTCGGCACCATCCGTGACGAGGTTCTCCCCGATCCCGACACCAGGCGAGGCTGAGGATCCGGCCACCGACTCGTTCCCGGGATCCACTCGACATCAGGCCCGACCGGAGACTTCGAATCGATGCGGACCTTTGCCTACGAACAGCCGTCGACGCTCGACGAGGCCCTCGGGCTTCTCGCGGCGCCCGCGGGCGAGGCACGTCCGCTGGCCGGAGGTACCGACCTCATCATCCGGCTCCGTGACGGGACGCTCCGTCCGACCCTCGTCGTGGACGTCAAGGCGATCCCCGAGCTCCGGCCCGGGATCGAGCTGGTCGGCGACCGGTTGACCATCGGGGCCACCACGGTCATGACCGACATCGCGGCCGACCAGCGCATCCGGCGTCACTTCCTGGCCCTCGCGGAGGCGGCCCTCGTGGTCGGCTCTGTCCAGATCCGGAACCGGGCGACCCTCGCCGGCAACCTGTGCAATGCCTCGCCGGCCGCCGATACCGCCACGCCGCTTCTCGCGCATGGAGCGATCGTCGTGCTCACGGGTCCCGCCGGGACGCGCCGGGTGGCCCTCGACGCGTTCTTCATCCGGTCGGGCACCACGGTCCTGGAGCCGGGCGAGCTGATGGTCGCGATCGAGCTGCCGGTGCCGCCGGGTGAGGCCGGATCGGTTCACCTGCGACGGACGCGGCGCCGTGGG
>SCTE01000596.1 GCA_004298915.1 Chloroflexota bacterium
CTGCGGTTCCGATCTGCTCGCCGCCGGCGCAATGGCTGAAGCCGCCCAGCGCGGTGTGCGCGTCCCAGGAGACATCTCGGTCACGGGCTTCGACGATGTCGACTTCGCCGCCCTGCTCACGCCGCCACTTACGACAATACGCGTGCCTGCCTCAGACATGGGCAGGCACGCGACTAATTCATTGATCGATGCGATCGGCGGACGCGAAAGCAGCGATCTGCAACTCCCGGCTGATTTGATTTTGCGCGCAAGCACAGGGCCCGCGCCACGTCATTCTTCCGCCAACCATGAATAATTCCGTCGATGTTGTGATCATCGGAGCGGGTGTGATCGGTCTGGCAACCGGACGCGAACTTGCGAGGAAAGGCGTCGACACGCTCATTCTCGACGGCGAGCCGGTGTTTGGCAGTTGGACTAGTTCACGCAATAGTGAAGTGATCCATGCCGGGCTCTACTATGAATCGCAGAGCCTTAAAGCACGCACCTGCGTACGCGGCAGGGACCTGCTCTACGCATTTTGCAATGCGCGCGGTGTTCCACATCGACAGTGCGGGAAATTAGTTGTCGCGGTCAATGACGCACAAGTACAAGAGTTGGAACAGCTTTCTCGATTGGCTCACGCGAACGGAGCCGACTCGAGATTGATTGACATCCAAGAACTTCGTCGCTTGGAGCCGGCGGTGCGCGCCGCCGGTGCACTGTTCTCGCCCAACACGGGCATCATCGATAGCCACGCCTACATGCAAGCGCTTCTTGGCGAGGCGGAGACATACGGCGCTCGCCTTGTCTGTCGAACACAAGTGACCCGGATAAGGCAAAGCGGTCAGGGATGGAACGTGAGTATTGCCGGCGAAACGGAACCTGTCGTGCACGCAAGCTGGGTCATCAATTCGGCTGGGCTCTTCGCGCAAAACGTCAGCCGTACCGTCGAGGGCATGAGCGAGCAACACATCCCACGGCTGCGCCTTGCCAAGGGTAGCTACTGCACGTACGCCGGGAGGACACCATTTGGGCGATTGATTTATCCCCTCCCTGAACATGGTGGTTTGGGCGTGCACTTGACATTCGACATGGGGGGACAAGCGCGCTTTGGCCCGGATGTGAAATGGGTGGATT
>SCTE01000441.1 GCA_004298915.1 Chloroflexota bacterium
CCACCACCAGGCGCCGCCGTGGCTCCGCACTTCGCCGATGAACACGACGCCGTCGGTCAGGCGCTCGATCGCGAACGGCGATTCCCAGCTCCCGTAGGGCGCGACGATTTGCTCCGCCATCGGGCCGCTCAGGTGCCCTGGCGCCACGACGCGACGTAGGCAACCTGCTCGGGGGTCATCGCCTCGAGCGTGATCCCCATCGCGGCAAGCTTGAGGCGCGCCACCTCGGCATCGATCGCCTCCGGGACGACGTAGACCTGGGGCTCGAGCTCCGCGTGGTGCTTCGCCGCGTACTCGGCCGCGAGTGCCTGGTTCGCGAAGCTCATGTCCATGACGGCCGCTGGGTGGCCCTCGGCGGCTCCGAGATTGACCAGGCGACCCTCGGCCACGAGGTGGACGCGCTTGCCCCCGAGATCGAACTCCTGCACGTTCTCCCGGACCTCGCGGACGTGGCCCTCGGCCATGGCCCGCAGGGCGGTGAGATCGAGCTCGGCATCGAAGTGGCCCGAGTTCGCGAGGACGGCTCCGTCCTTCATCGCCTCGAAGTGCTCGCGCCGGAAGACGTTGACGTTGCCCGTGGCCGTGACGAACAGGTCGCCCCACGCCGCCGCCTGGCTCGCGGTCATGACCTGGTAGCCATCCATGAGCGCCTCGAGGGCGCGGACCGGATCGACCTCGATCACCGCGACGTGGGCCCCGTGGCCATCCATCCGCGACGCGATCCCGCGTCCGACCCAGCCATACCCGGCGACGACCACGTTCCGGCCGGCGATCAGCAGGTTCGTGGCGCGGATGATCCCGTCGACCGTGGATTGCCCGGTCCCGTAGCGGTTGTCGAAGAGGTGCTTGGTCAGCGCCTCGTTGACGGCGATGACCGGATAGCCGAGCGCACCGTCCATCGCCATCGCGCGCAGGCGGATGACCCCGGTGGTCGTCTCCTCCGTCCCGGCGAGGACGTCCTTGACCTGGCCGGGCCGCTCCAGGTGGAGCATCGAGACGAGGTCGCAGCCGTCGTCCATCGTGACCTGCGGGATCGAATCGGCGACGGCGTTCAGGTGGGCGTAGTACGTGTCGCGGTCCTCGCCGCGGCGAGCATAGGTCGAGATGCCGTACTCGGCGACGAGCGCCGCCGCGACGTCGTCCTGGGTCGAGAGCGGATTGGATGCGGCCAGGATGACCTCGGCGCCGGCCGCCTTGAGGGTCCGCATCAGGTTGGCCGTCTCACTCGTGACGTGCAGGCAGGCGCCGACGCGCAGGCCCGCCAGCGGACGCTCCGAGGCGAAGCGCTCCCGAATGAGCCGGAGGACCGGCATCTCCCGCTCGGCCCACTCGATCCGGCGGACGCCCTCGGCGGCCCGCCCGAGGTCGGTGACATCGTGGGCGGGCATGGTTTCGGTGCGGGTGACGGTCATGAGGGCGAGGACTCCTTGCGCGGATTGAGGCGACGGCGAACCGTCGAGACGAGGTCGGACCACGGCGATCCGATGCGGCGGGCAAGTCGCTCCTCGAACCGGACGTGCTCGGCGTACCCGAGATGGCGGTAGGCGCTGATCGCGGGCGGATTGTCGGCCCGGACGTTGAGGGCGACATGGTCGCATGACCGGAGGAGTTCGGCTGTGACGGCACCGGTCACGGCGGTCGCATAGCCACGGCCGCGGTAATCGCTGTGGGTCAGGACGTTGCCGACGACGGCCATCCGGGCGGCCGGGCTCGTGACATGGGTGCCGGCGGCGGCAACGAGGCGGCCCCGGACCCGCAGGCCGAAGTACACGCCCTCGCTGATGGACTGCGGCGGCAGCCACGCCCCGAACCCGAGCTGGTAAAGCCGGTTGAGCTCCATCGCGTCGGATGGCGCGAGGCGCTCGACCCCCGGATCGTCTGCCGGCATGAACGATTCGCGGTCGACGGCCATCCGGATCATCTGCGGACCGGCGTCGAGCCGATAGCGCCGCTGGATGGCCGGCACGACCGACGGCAGCGCCGCCACGTAGGCAAATCGAGGTCGAATGACGTCACGCAGGATCGCGTCGATGCCGTCGTCGCGGCCCATCGCGAACAGCGGCTGCGGGGATCCTCCGGAGTATTCGAGCACGATGGCGATCATCGAACCGCCCGACCACGCGGCCCCCCAGCGCGTTCGCGGAAACTCCCGATCGTCGAGGTCGCAGATGGCGTAGGCGGCGAGCAACGGATCGCGATCGAGGAACGCCCGAAGCATGGCCCGGTCGGTCGTCACGGACGCCGTG
>SCTE01000442.1 GCA_004298915.1 Chloroflexota bacterium
CCAGCCACACATCATCCTCGATGACGATCTCCGATGACTGGGACTCCTGACGGTTAATCGGGATCGTCGGGTCGGCAAAGCCGTGGTCGGTGTCCTGGATGTAGCAGAACGGGGCAATCAGGACATCAGCGCCAACTCGGACGGACGCGTTGGCCACGATCCAGGTATGGCTGCCGACGTACGTCCGTGCCCCGATCTCGATCGTGCCCCGATCCGTCGCCCACAGCCTCACACCGGCCAGCACCCGCGTTCCACTGCCCAGTCGGATCCGGCTCGCCCCGACGATCGATGCACCCGGCTCGATCAACACGCTGCTGCCGCGATCTGCAAGGTTTCGTCCGAGCCACAACGAACTCAGGCCGTTCCGGAGGCGAGCAAGCAGAGAGCGTGGCAGGCGTGCGATGCGACGCGACCTGAACTGCATCATCGGACCGACTCCCCGTTCCTGGGCGCCCGGATCGTGGACCAGGCCATGGTGACATCCGACCCGTGAATGATGACCATGTCACGGATGTCGACGCCAGCCTGCCTCGAGCTGATGACGATCATGGCCGCTCCGTTCAGCGAGTAGGAGATCAGCGACGCTGCGGCAGCCCCGTTGATCCCGATGATCGGGATGAGTACGAGATTGGCGATCAGGTTGACGAGCAGGGAGGCCGTCGCGACGGCGCTGATCGGTCCCGGCCGACCAATGCCGGAAAGGTAGCCGCTCAGGACCTTTGAAGCGCTCAGGCCGACGATTCCGGGCAGCAGGATGACTGCCGGCATCAGGCTGGCCGAGAAGGCGGGGAGGACGACCGGGAACACGACCGCCACCCCGATCGCCAGTGCGATGGCGGCCGCGGCCGTCAGGAGGAGCGTGACCCTTGCGACGATCGGAACGTAGGTCGCCGCGGAGGCTCGCTCGGATGCCGCCACACGGGGGAAGAGGACGGTCGAGACGGCATCCGGAATGTAGAAGCACAACTCGGCGATGCTGACAGCCAGGCTGTAGACCCCGAGCGCCGCGGGGTCCCGCAGGAAGAAGCTGATCAGAAAGACATCGGCGCGGTAACTGAAGAAGCCAGCCAGGCTGGCTGGCTGAAGCCGGATCCCGAACGAAAGCAAGCCGCGCGCAACCGACGCGTCCCACTCGGATCGGAACGGGACAAGCCTGGCGGCGGAGATCGCTGCCAGGAGCGCTGTCGCGGACGTGACCCCGACGTACGTCCAGAGCGCCCCGACGAGCCCGGCGTGGACGATGCCCACGACCACGAGCTGGCCGATGAACAGCGCGGCGGACTGCCCGATCAGGAGGCTGTTGTACCGCCGCAGCCGTTGACGTCCGAGGATGATCGCATTGGAAAAGGAGAGGACGAAGATCCCGGGGATGGCGATGAGGGCGACCGGCAGCAGCGAGATGGGGGCCGCAGCCAGGACGGTCGCGCCGAGCTGCGATCCGAGCGGCAGCAGCACGAGCACCACGGCAAGCGAGAGACCAAGGCCGAGCGCCAGTGCCGCTGTCCGCAGCCGATCCAGATCATCGCCACGGCCCGACGCGTAGGTGATCGCGGCGGGAAGGCCGAAGGAGACCAGCGCGAGCATGCTGGAAGGGACGAGGACGAGCAGGTAGTACCCGCCGAGGTCCTTCGGCCCGAGCGTGTGGGCGAGTAGAAAGGTCGTACCGGCCGAGAGGAACAGGCCCAGCGTCCGCGTCCCGAACACGGCCACGGTGCCGATCCAGAACGGGCCGGTCCGGCTCATCGGCCCACCAGCTCCCGGTACGCCGTCTCGACGGCAAGCATGTGCATGGTCTGGTCGGCTCGATCAAGAGCGATCCGGCGTTCCCGGGCGACGATCTCGGCCCGCTCCACCGGCGTCAGGTCGAGCGCTGACCGAATGGCTCGGAGTGTCGCAGCGGGATCATCGACCGGCACCAGGAAGTCCGGGCGGACTGCCTCGAGCCATGGACGCACGCTTGGGAGGTCGGTTGCGACCACCGGCACCCCGGACGCGAGGGCCTCGAGGATCGAGACGGGGGTGCCATCCGACGACGGGATCGAGACGACGACGTCGGCCAGCCGGTAGTACGCATCGATCTCCTCGTGCGGAATGTTCGGCACCAGGATCAGCCGGGCATCCATGCCGAGCAGGTGGGCCAACCGCCGGACCTCGTCGAGGTGGGGGCGGTCAGCGCCTGCCAATGTCCCGACGAGCACGGCATCGTTCATCTCGGATACTGCCTGGATAAGCGTGAGCGGGCGGTAGAGGGGCGTGATGGCTCTCGGTGCGAAGATGACGCGACGGCCGGCGATGCCGAGCCGCCCAGCGAGTTCGTCCGGAGCGGCATCCGGATGGAACCGGGCCGTGTCCACGCCGAACTGGATCTCGTGGATTCGTGCCGGGTTCGCGCCGAGCTTGATCGCCGCGGCGACCACGTCCGGCGAGTCGGCGGTCACGAGGTCCGCACCCGCCAGCGTCTTCCTGGCCCAGGCCCTTCTGAGGCGCGATACTCGCGTCTCAACCAGGACGTCCGATCCCCACAGAGTCAAGGCGAATGGGTGAATGCGCGACGCCCACGCGATCCATCCGTAGTGGGTCAAGTAATGGGCGTGGAGCAGATCAGGCCGGAGTGAGCGCGAGAGGCGGATGAGGGGAAGGACCGCAGTGATCGGTCGCCCGAGTCGATGGACGGCATACGGCAATGACTGGTCGGCTTCCTGCCGGTCCCACAGACCCGCCACGTGGACTTCGTGGCCGCGAGCCGCGAAGAAGCCCGCCCAGCGGCGGACGTGGACCGATGTCGGATTGCCGACGTAGAGCAGGCGGAGTCGCGAACCCGAGGCGCCGAGCCCGTCGAGGGCCTGTCCGCCGGGGTCGGACTCACCGGTTCCCTGGTCGGTCACGCTCGCTTGCCTGGCGGGGCCAGCGGCGGCGCAGAGCCCGCGGCGAGGCCGACCATCGTCCAGAAGACCAGCATCACCTGGATCTGATGAAACGCGCCGGCGGTCAGGGCGAAGCCACCCAGCGCGAAGGTCCATACGGCGACCGTGACCCCCGTGCTCTCCGGCCAGCCGTCGATTGAGTGCAGCCTGCGGATGCCTACGATGCCTGCCGAAAGGAACAGGAAGAGGTAGCACGCCAGGCCGAGCAAGCCGTAGTGCGCAAGGAAGGACGCGTACTCGTTGTCGTAGGCCGCCACGGTTTCGCCTTTCTGTGGTCCGATGCCGAGGATGGGGGAGTCACCGAGCGAGGGACCGTGGACCAGTTCGCCAGGAGGCACGTCGACCAGGGACTCGAATGCCCGGGCAATCGGACCTTCGGACAGCATCGCGCCGTCGAGGGCGACACGGATTCGCTCGTTCGGCGCTCGGAACAGCACCTGGAGTGACGTCAGGTGGGCGTTCGGGGTGGTCAGCCCAACCAGCACTAGATGCCAGGCTCGGTCACCCGGAATGGTGGCCGTCGACTCGGCCAGCGGGTCGATCCTGCTTCCGTCGGCCGTGATCGCCACGATGTACGCCTGGATGGCAGCGGGGCCACCGGTCGATGACCGGACCCAGACCCCGGCCGTGTACTCCGTGGACGCCGGGAGATCGGACACGACAAACTGGTAGACGGCGCCACCAGGCGGCAGGTCGGCTTCCGCTTGCGCCGATCCAAACGCGGCGCTGTCATCCCTGACGACCCTGAGCGTCGCGCCAGGAGACGACAGCCATGCTGTCGGGCTCGAGTCGCCATCCTCGAAACTGGGGTTCGTGATCAGGCTGGGAAGCGATCCGAGTCCGGGTGGAACAGCCGTCGCCGCGATCGTACTCGACGCCGTCGCCGTCCGGCCGACGGCGAACCCCCGCTCAGTGATATACACCGGGTATGGCTTTCGGGTCGCGGGGTCGGTCGGGATGGTCGGAAGTTCATCCGGCACCAGGGCGGCGGCCACGTCGCCGACCGGCCACGTACCCGTTGTGCAGAAATGGCGTGCCACAGCTCCCGCGAGCGCGGCCACGTCGTTCGACACGCCCACTGGGGGACCGTCGGGGGCTCCCGGACCGGGCTCGTGCCCCGGCGGCGGCGTCGCGGCCAGGAGGGCGTCCAGGCAGGCTGCCCGATCGGCTCCGGCAGATGGCAGGGAGTTCCCGCCGAACAGCGACTGGATCCGCCCGAGCCGAATGAGGAGGGACGGATCCTTGATGACGGCGGCCGGATCGAACCGGCGGAGCACCGTCCCGCTGTCGGGTGGGGCCACGACCATGAGGGCGAGCACGAGCATGCCGCCAAGCAGGAGCGGCGGGAGGGCGATCCTCACCGAACGCCGTGCTCGACGTTTCGCCATCTGGATCAGGAACCCGGTTGCCAGCGCGACGCCCGCGGCGAGGATCGCACCGCGGGACTGGGTCAGGCCGAGGCTGACGATTGCACTTACGGCCATCGCGCCGAACAAGCGGCTGGACCGATCGGTGCCAATCGCCGTCAGATTGGCCAGCGCGGCGCCCAGGAACAGCGCGGCCAGCATCCCGAACTGGTTGGCGTTGCCGGCTGTGCCGACGGCCCGGCCCTCTCGTGTCACCCCCACAAGGTTGTGCGCCTCGGTCCAGAACGCCGTTACCAGCCCATTGAAACCAGGCGGATCCAGAAACTGCAGGCAGGCGAGGAGGGCGAGCCCCACCGACGCGACCGCAAGGGCCCGTCCGACCGCTGCGAGGTGGCTGAGGTCTGTCGCAACGGTCCGGGCGAGCCGATAGATGAGCCAGTACTGCACCAGCCAGGCGATCTCGAATACGTCGCGGTAGCTCCTGGAGACGCCGTCGGGAAGGAGCACCGGGACAGCGAGAAGGGTCAGGGCGGTCGAGATCGCGAGGACGACAAAGCCGAGGTCGACCATCCCGACGGCCCACTCCTCGCGATGTCGACGGTGATATGCGAGAAGCGGGACCACCAGCACCGCCAGAAAGACCTGTTCGAGGCGGATCGACGGTAGCGATCCCGGCATGGGTACAAACGGGGAGACGAGGGTGAGTGCCACCAGACCCAGGACCGCGTGAAACCGGTCGCGCGAATCCTCGAGTGTCAGGAACCTGGCCATGCGAACCGACAGGAGCGACAGTCGAACCGTCACTCGGGCTCCCGGGTCCACATCCGCGCGCGACGCCCTCGAAGGACATCCACCAGGGCGAGGCCAAAGGCCAATTGCGCAAGGGCGAGACTGACGACTGCTCCACGGAGTCGGCCATCCAGCAGACTCAGGCTCCCGACCAGTGCGATCGCCGCCAACACGGCCACAACGGGCGGCGCATACGGGCTGCTGGGCCGAGCCAGGATCGCGGCCGACGAGATCAGCCAGATGATGGCCGCGACCGGCGTGAGCCACCGGAATACCTTGTGGGCGACGAGGCCGATTGCTGGCCCGATGCGCCCGGCGGCGATGAGGCGCGGCACCAGCGCGACGGTCGCCGGCAGGGCACGAAGTGCCATCCTGCGGCGGCTGCGCAGGACAAATCCGAACGAGCTCGGACCGTCGTCGAAGACGATGGCCGCGGGCACGTGAACGACCCGCCCTCCCTGGAGCGCGATCGTCGGGGCAACCACGACGTCAGCGTCCGAATCGATCGGGATCTCGTGGAACATGGCACGGCGGAAGGCGAGCGCCGTGCCGGACGCCATGGCGAGCAGACCGAGCCGGCTTTCGGCCTCCATGACGGCATACTCGAAGCGCCAGTAAAGGCCCTCGCCTTGGCCCGAGTCCGTTCCGTCGGGGCGGGGCCGAAAGACGCCGGTCGAGCACCCGACCCGCGGGTCACGGAACGGTTCGACCAGCCTGGCGAGCGCGCCATCGCCGAACTCCGAACCGGCCGACGTCGTCACGACGACCTCGCCGTCGGATGCCTTCACGAGCCGGTTGTCCGTCGTCGCCTTGCCGGCTCGCGGCAGGTCCAGAACGGTGAGGCGTGGATCGTCGATCGAGGCGAGCGCGTCCGCCGTGCCGTCGGTGCAGCCGTCGAGCCCGACGATGACGGACATGGGTCCGGGATAGCGCTGGTTGAGGATCGACCTGACAGCCCGGGAGATGCTGTTCTCCTCGTTGTGGGCCGCGATGACCACGCTGATCGATGGCCACGTGAGCTTGGAAGTCGCGGGCGGCCGGCGGGCAAACCTGCCCAGCGCGATCACGGAGAACGGGTAGAGGACGTAGCTGACGACGGGCACCAACAGGCCGAGCCAGAAGCCGACAGCGGTCCAGTCCATCGCGCCCTTGCGGTCCTCCCTTTTGGCCAGTGCGCCGACCCCGACTACGGGGAAGTATGAGCGCTTGAGTGGGGCCGGCGCCGAACCTTCACCGCGTCGTCGCTCGCCGGGCTGACAGGTCCCCATGCTAGGCTCGGGAGGTGAGAACACTGAGGGGCCTCGAGCGCGTTGGCCTGATTGCGCTCCTCGCGATCATCGGCGGGGCCGGCTGTGGCCCGAGCCCTGATTCGCCGGCGGCCCCGACCATCTCACCGCCGCCGGCGACCGATGGCCCGACCACCGGCCCGAGTTCGCCGTCGGCGAGCCCAGGCGGTTCTCCGAGCCCGACGCCGGGCCTGTCGGGTCGACCGTTCACCGTCCTCGTCCTCGGTGGCGACAGCCACTTCCTCACCGACGCGATCATGGTCGTCGGGATCGATCCTGATGGCCCGACACTCTCGGTGGCGTCGATCCCGCGCGATACCGTCAACGTCCCGCTTCCGGATGGAGGGATCCTTCGCAACCAGAAGATCAACACGTTCTACGGGAGTGCCGCCAAGGACTCGAGGACCTACCCGCAGGGGCCCGGCCGTGCGACCGCCGACATGGTCGGAACCATGCTCGGCATTCATATCGACTACTACGCCGTCACCACGTTCGGCGGTTTCCAGAATCTCGTCAAGGCGATGGGCAATGTCACGATCACGCTCCCACAGGCGGTCGTCGATCCCTACTATCAACCGGCCCCCGGGAAGCACGGCGTCCGATTCCCGGCCGGGACGCAGGCGCTCGATCCTGCGCGCGCGCTGATCTTCGTCAGAACCCGCCAGGGCGACAACGACTTCGAACGACAACGGCGTCAGCAGGCCTTCCTGATCGCGGCTGGACGCCAGCTCGTCGCGCACCCGGAACTGTTCGTCTCGTTGCTCTCGGCTCAGGCCAACCTCATCACTGACTTTCCGCTCGATCAGGTGCCGACATTGATCGGGACCGTTGGTTCGATTGACGACTCGAATATCAGGCAGATCGTTCTGGGGCCCAAGACCTACGAGTCAGCCGCCAGCTGTACCTGCGGGTACGCGCTCGAACCGAAGCTGGATGCGATGCGCAAGCTGGCCCGGAGCTTCTTTCCCTGGGCCGTGACCCCGTAGTCGAGCGCTCTCGCCTGCTTGGCGTCTACCCGACCTTGACCCCGACCATCCCGAGGGCGCTGACGCCGAGCAGGACCACGTCGAGGGCGATGACCAGGCCCACGGCGCCCCAGGCCAGCACGTTCGCGACCCGGCCGTTCCGATGGCGGCCCATGATCCGGTCGTCGTTCACGAGCAGGACCATGAACACGAGAACGATCGGGAGCAGCAGGCCCTGGAGGTTCTGCGAGGCGATGATCATCGGCAGCAGGTCGAGGCCCGGGACGAGGACGACGAGCGCCCCGAACCCGAGCACGAACGTGTAGATCCCGAAGAACGCCCGGGCGTCCTCGAACCGCTTGTCGACGCCCGATTCCCAGCCGAACGCCTCGCAGATGACGAAGGCCGTCGAGATCGGCATGATCGTGGCCGCGAGGACCGAGGCGCCGAACAGGCCGACCGCGAACAGGGCGGTGGACAGTTCCCCCGCGACCGGCCCGAGGGCCCGCGCCGCATCCTCGGCCGTCTCGATGTGCCCGCCGACCGCGAACACCGTCGTGGCCGTCGCGACCACGATGAACACGGCGATGACGTTGGTCCAGATGGCGCCGCCGATCGCGTCGGCCTGCTCGAGCCGCAACTCCTCCTCGTCGATGCCCTTCTCGGCCACGGCGCTCTGGAGGTAGAACTGCATGTATGGCGTGATCGTCGTGCCCACGAGCGCGACCATCAGCAGGACGACCGACGGCCTGAAGTCGAACGTGGGCGTCAGCATGGCGGCCCCGACGGCCGACCAGTCCGGTTCCGCGAGGATCGCCGACGCGATGTAGGCCAGGAAGACGACGATGACCGTCAGGAAGACCCGTTCGACGGTCCGGTAGGAGGCGAACAGGACCAGGGCCCAGATGGCGACCGCGACGATCGGGACGGTCAGCCAGCGCGGAATCCCGAAGATCTCGAGGGCGGCCGCAGCGCCGGAGAATTCGGCCACCGTGTTCGCCACGTTGGCCACCAGCAGCACGACCATCGCGAAGGCCGTCCAGCGCACGCCGAAACGATCCCGGATCAGGTCGGACAGGCCCTGGCCGGTGACGACGCCGAGCCGCGCCGCCATCTCCTGGACGATCGCCAGGATGACGATCGTGATCGGGAACAGCCAGAGCAGGCCGAGCCCGGTCTCGGCGCCGAGGACGCTGTAGGTGGTGATCCCGCCGGCGTCGTTGCCCGCGATCCCGGCGATGAGCCCGGGCCCCATGACCGCGAGGAACGCCACGATGCCCCGCCGGCCCCGGAAACGTCCACGCAACCGCAGCCAGTTGCCATCCTGGATGCGGTCCTGGAGCCGACGGAGCGCGCCGACGACCGGCGGGTGATCGCCGGGTCGTTCGCGATTCGGATCGGGCGCCTGGGTCACGGTCGCGCGCGCCGGCTGCTCAGGACCGGCCCGCCAGCCGTGGCAGGCGCTTGCGCCATGCGTCCGGCAGGATCGCGTCCATCGCGTCGTCGACGGTCACGATCCCGACGAGGTGCCCGGCGGCGTCCACGACCGGCACCGCGAGCAGGTTGTAGTGGGCCACGATCTCGGCGACCTCGGCCTCATCGGCCAGGGCGCCGACCGTCACGGGCTCGGCGATCATGACCGCCGAGATCGGCGTATCGGGCTTCGCGACGATCAGGTCCCGGAGCGACAGGACCCCGACCAGGCGTTCCTCGTCATCCACCACGTAGACGTAGTAGATCGTCTCCGCATCGGGCTCGAGCTCGCGCAGCCGGTCGATCGCCTGGGCCCCGGTCAGGGACGCCGGCAGGGTCACGAATTCCGTGGTCATCATGCCGCCGGCGGTGTCCTCGGGGTAGGCGAGCAGCTCGCCGAGCTCCTCGGCCTCGTCGCGCTCCATGAGGGCGAGGATCTCCTCGCGGCTCTCGTCCGACAGGTCGGCGACCAGGTCCGCCGCGTCGTCGGGCGACATCTCCTCGAGGATGGCCGCCGCGCGTGCGGGATCGAGATCCTCGAGGACCTCGACCTGGGTCTCGGGCTCCATCTCCTCGAAGACATCCGCGGCGGCCTCGTCGTCGAGCGAGGCGAGGACCCCGGCGCGGTCCTTCGGCGCGAGCTGGTCGATGATGTCGGCGAGGTCGGCCGGATGCAGTTCGGCAAGGCCCGCATGGGGCACGCGAAGCTTGATCGAGGCGATCGAGGTCTCGACCGGGTCGACGTCCTCCCAGTCGATGTATCGCTCCGGGACGGACAGGCGGAGGTTGCGGGCAATCGTCCGCCAGCCACGCTCGATGCCGAGCCGCCGCAGCAGTCCCGCGGCCCCGACGTCGACGGCGACGAGGTGGAGCACGCCCTCGATCTCGTCGAGCCGGAGGTCGTTGACCCGGACGACCTTCCGCCCGTCGATGTCGACGATCTGCTTGTCCATCAGGTCGGCGTGGAGGAGGATCTCGTCGGGCCGCTGGCTGAACCGGCCCATGTCGATCGTCGTGGTGCCGAGTCGCGCGCCGCTCTCGTCGATGCGGTCGACCGACGACCAGGGCAGGAAGATCCGGCGGCGATCGGTCGAGACGACCAGGCCGGTAACGGGCGGATAGCGATTGCCGACGGCCACGATCAGGTCGGCGATCTTGCCGATCGCATCCTTGCTGCCGTCGAGCACGGGCAGGCCGATCGCCTGGCTCAGGTAGAGCATGGCCACCTCGCGGGCGGTCCAGTCGCCGCCGGTGGCACGGATGGACGATCGGCGTGCGGCGCAGGGGACCTCGCCGAGTGTAGTCGCCGGTCGCGGCGACGGTCAACGCGCGAATCATCGTCTGCGTGCTCCCGGTTGGTACTTTTGGCGGCCTGCGTTGGTACCTTCGGCTGCTGCCCGGCGGCACCACCGAGTGTCACGCTCTCCTCGTGCGCGCGGCCATAGCCAATGCCAGCTCTGCCAGTGGGCCCGATGCTCGTGACACGGTGGTCCGTGTCATGCCGGTGGAGGACCCTGACGTGAGCGCGCGCTCGGCATCCCGATTTCGCGCCCTGCTTGCGATCGCGGAGCGCCTGGCGACCTCGTTCGATCGATCGGACCTGTACCGGATCGTCGTTGACGCGGCACATGAGCTCACGGCTGCGGATTACGCGATCCTGCGAATCGAGCAGGGTGGGGCGCTGGACATCGTCGCGAGTGCCGGGCTTCCGGTCGGCCTGGCAGGTCGACTGCCGCCGATCGTGACGCCCGATCCAGCGGTAGACCAGGTCCTTGCCAGCGGCCAGC
>SCTE01000443.1 GCA_004298915.1 Chloroflexota bacterium
CCGAGGAGTTCCCGGCGATCCAGACGACCGGTGAGCGACCCACGACGCGGATCGCCCAGAACGTCCTGAAGCGCGCCCTCGAGGAGACCGCCTTCGCGGCCGCGAGTGACGAGGCCCGACCGATCCTGACCGGCGTCCTCTGCCGGTTCGAAGGCGAGACCGTCACCCTGGCGGCGGCCGACAACTACCGGATCGCCGTGAAGACGATCCCGGTCCTCGATTCGGTCGCCGAGACCAGCGTGGTCGTGCCTGCTCGCGCGCTGACCGAGCTCATGCGCGTGCTGTCCGACAGCGATGATCCGGTCGAGATCGTCCTCGCCCAGGCGCGCAACCAGATCCTCTTCCACCTCGAGGGCGTGGACCTGGTCAGCCGGCTGATCGACGGGCAATTCCCGAACTACCAGTCGGTCATGCCCCAGGCTCACACGACCCGCGCGATCCTCGATCGGGAGGAGCTCCTGCGAGCCGTCCGGCCCGCGGCGCTCATCGCCCACGAGTCGGCGAACATCGTCAAGCTCCAGATCGGGGGCGACGGCGAGCCCGGGATCACCGTCAGCGCGAACGCGGAGATCGGCGATCACGTCGGCCAGGTCGAGGCCAGCGTCGAGGGCGACGGCACGACGATCGCGTTCAACGCCAAGTACCTCGCCGACGTCCTGACCAACGTGGATGCGGACCAGTTCGCGCTCGAGCTCCAGGGCCCGCTCGCACCCGGCGTCTTCAAGCCGATCGGCGACGACCACTACGTCCACGTGGTCATGCCGGTCCGCACGACCTCCTAGAGGCCATCACGCTCTCGTCCGTCCGACTGACCGACCTTCGCGGATACGCGAGCCTCAGCGCCAAATTCGGCGGCGGGCCGCAGCTCATCTGGGGACCCAATGCGGCGGGGAAGACCAGCCTTCTCGAGGCGATCGTGCTCCTCGCCTGGGGCCACTCCCACCGGACCGCGACGGATGTCGAGCTGATCCGCTGGGGCGCGGACGTCGCACGGATCGAGGGCGTCGTCGGATCAGACGAGCTCGACCTGACACTCGTGCGGCCCGGCAGCGCGCAGGCCTCGACCGGATCCCGCAAGCGCATCCGGGTGAACGGCGTGCCACGCCGCGCCACGTCGCTTGTCGGCACGCTCCGGGTGGTCATGTTCGCGCCGGAGGAGATGCTCCTCGTGGCCGGGTCGCCCTCCCTGCGGCGGGCGGCCCTCGACCGGATCGCGACCGGACGGTTCCCGGCGTACGGTTCCGCCCTCGCGACGTATACCCGCGCGCTCCAGCAGCGGAACGGGCTGCTGCGCGCGATCCGCGAGGAGACCGCCGACCGATCGCAACTTCGCTACTGGGACAAGCCCTTCCTCGACGCCGGGGGCGAGGTCGTGGACCTTCGACTGCGCGTGCTCGAGGACCTCGCGTCGCCCTTCGCTGCGGCCCATGCCGAGATTGCCCCCGACGAGGCCGCTCGCGCCCGGCTCGGGATCCGCTATGAGACGAACGCGCCGGCCCGCGCCGGAGAGTCGCCGCGTGGCGCCCTGGAGCGCCGCCTCGCCGAGACGGCCGACAAGGAGGCATGGAACGGGACGACCGTGATCGGACCCCATCGCGACGACCTCGTCTTCGTCCTGGGTGATCGCGACCTCGCCGGCTTTGCGTCCCGGGGGCAGCAACGGACCGCGATCCTGGCCTTCAAGCTCGCCGAGCTCGACCTGCTGACCGCCCAGGACGGCCGACCGCCGCTCCTCCTGCTCGACGATGTCTTCTCCGAACTCGATCCCGAGCGCCGTGCCCACCTCGTCCGTCGGATCGCGGCACTGCCCCAGGCATTCGTCACGACGACGACGCTCGATGACCTCGATGCCGGCCTGCTCGAGATTGCCGACACCTGGCGGGTGGACGCGAACCCCGGCGCAACCGGCCCCGCCGCGACCGGTGCCTCCCTGGCCGGGCCGAGCCGAGCCGGCGCCGCCCCAAGGACCGAGGTCGTGGTCGAAGCCCCATGACCGATGAACGCGAACGCGAGCGTCGGCGTCGGCGCCCGATGTCCCGGATCGGCGACCTGATTCCCGCCGCCGCGGCGCACCTCGGGCTGGCCGATGAACTGCGCCGCGCGCGTATGGTCGCAACGTTCGATGCGCTCGTCGCCGAGCGCGCGCCGGCTGCCCACGGGGCCTGTCGCGCCGTGCGGCTCGACGGCTCGGTCCTGGTGGTCGAGGCCGATGCACCGATCGTGGCGCAGGAGCTCCGGCTCCGGTCGATGACGCTCGTTGCGGCCTTTCGCACGGCCCCGGGCGGCGCCGAGGTCACCGAGCTGCGCGTCACGGTCCGGAGCCGGAATCCGTCTCGCTGAGGCCGATCCCGATCGCCCCCGTGCGATAATCCCCAGCCCGGCGAACCGCCACCCATCCCGGCAGAGGCGTGCATGGCCCCCCGATTCCAGATGAAGCTCGGCATCCTTGCCGAACAGGACCGCCACCACGAGTCGCCGGATACGGTCGTGGTCGTCGAGCCGACGGTCGGGTCCCGCGCCAGATCCAAGGGCCAGCTCTACCTGCTGGTGACCTCGATGGTCCCGGGCTCGAGGGCGCGCGAGGCGACGAGGCTCGTCGCCGACGTCATCCGGCATGAGTACTACTACGACGAGTCGGCCGGGATCCGCGTCTGCCTGATCAAGGCGATCCTCGCCGCGAACAAGCGCCTCGGGCATGCCCGCGAGCGGAGCGCCCTCGGGGCGGGCGGCGTTGCCGGTGCCGGCGCCCCGGCC
>SCTE01000444.1 GCA_004298915.1 Chloroflexota bacterium
TGGCCGACCGGGACCTCGACGACGCGACCCGTCGTCTTGACGATGTCGCCTTCCTTGATGGCTCGGGCATCGCCGAGGATCACGGCACCGACCGTCTCCTCTTCCAGGTTCAGGGCGAGGCCTCGGACGCCGTCCGGAAACTCGAGAAGCTCCGACGCGAGGGCGCCATCCAGGCCATAGACCTGGGCAATGCCGTCGCCGACCTCGACGACGGTCCCGACGCTGCGCGACTCGGCCCCGGTATCGAAGGTGTCGATTGCCGACTTGATGATGCTGACGATGTCGTCCGAGCGAATGGCCATCGGTTCTCCGTAGTTCGGGCGACGTCGGCCCGGTGGTTGCCCCGCCGGAGCGGGACGGTGGGCTAGCGGCTGTCGGTCAGGAGGCGTTCGCGGAGACGCTCGAGGCGACCCCGGACGCTGGCATCGAGCAGTTGATCGCCGACCTTGATCGTGATTCCGCCGATCAGGGCCGGATCGACCTCCGCCCGGAGGTCCACCTTTGACCCGGTCATGTTCGCGACCCGGTCGCGGATCGCCTCCGAATCGCGATCGGTCAGAGGAGCAGCACTGGTCACCAGCGCCTCGACGATGCCGTTGCGACGATTGAGCAGGCGGGTGAAGTCGGCAGCGACCGCGGCGAGGCTCCCGAAGCGCCCACGCCGGGCAAGCAGCCGGCTCATGTTGAGGACGCCCGGTGCGACGCGGTCCTTGAGCATCCGCTCGACAAGCGCCTCGCGCTCGGCGTGCGGCGTTGCCGGGTTGTCGACGACGCGGCTGACCCGCTCGTCGGCAGCCACCCCGGCGGCGAGGCGGAGGCCGTCGGCCCACGCCTCGAACGCGTCGTCACGCTCGGCCAGCTCGAAAGCGGCCTCCGCGTACCGTCGCGCCGCCGCGGTCCTTGCCATCAGTTCCGCGCATCCGCCGACGAGTCGGCGAGGAATTCCTCGACCAACCGGCGTTGACGGGCATCGGTCATCGTCTCGCCGATCACCTTGCCGGCGGCGACGAGGGCGAGGTCGGCGACCTCGGCTCGCAGGTCGGCAAGGGCCCGCTGCTTCTCGGCCTCGATCTCGGATGTTGCCCGGGTCCGCATGCGGTCGAGCTCCTCCCGGGTCGCGGCGATGTCGGCGTCACGTGTCTCCTGGGCCACCTTCTGCGCCCGGGCGAGGATCTCGGTCGCTTCACGTCGAGCCTCGGTGAGGGCGGACCGCCGCTCCTCCGCGGCGCTCGCGCGATCCTGGCTGGCCTGCTCCGCGTCCTTCAGCCCCTGCTCGACTCGCTCCCGGCGGGCGGCGAGCATCGCGGCGATGGGCTTGAACGCGAAGGTCCAGATCAGGATGAGGAAGACGACCGCGTTGACGGCCGCGATGATCACCTGGAACAGGTTGATCTGGAACAGGGTTTCGGTCTCAGCCGTGAGCCCGACGACCTGCTGACCGATCGTGGTCGCGACCGCGAGTAGACCCATGATCCCGCTCTCCGCCCGTTCGGCTACTTGATGAAGATGGCGAGCAGTCCGACGACGATCGCCAGGACGCCAAGCCCTTCGGCGAAGGCCGCGAGGATGATCGCGATGCCGCGGATCTGCCCGGCGGCATCAGGGTTCCGGCCGATGGCCGTGGCCGAGAGACCGGCCAGGATTCCGATTCCGATCCCAGGTCCGATGACCCCCAGGGCTGCGAGTCCGGCGCCGATGTGTTCCATGTCGAGTGTCCCTCCTGCTGCTCAGTTGACGCTTTCAGATCCCTTGAAACCGTTGTTGGGCTCCAGCTGGTTCGATTCAGTGGCTTGGCTGGAGCGTGGCGGGTGTCTGGCCCTCCGCCGTCGCCATCACGTCCTCGGCGATGTGACCCTCTTCCTCGTGATGGCTCTCGATGGCCAGGACGATGAACATCAGCGTCAGGACGCTGAAGATCAGCGCCTGGATGGCGTTCAGCATCAGTTCGAGGGCGATCAGGAGCACCGGGACGAAGCCGATGGTCAGGGCCGTGATGACCCCGAGGGCAACCTCGCCGCCATAGATATTGCCGAAGAGCCGCATCGACAGCGTGACCGGCTTGACGAACTCGAGCATCAGCTCGATGAGGCCCACGAACATGGCGATGATACCGGCCCCGATGCCCTTCTTGAATTCGTAGATCGGGACGAACTTGCCGAGGTAGCCGCCGACGCCGAGATTCCGGAAGCCTTCGACATGGAAGATCGTGAAGCTGATCAGGGCCATGCCGATGGTGATGTTGACGTCGCTCGAGGGGGCCCGCAGGAATTCGACCTTGCCGACCGGCGGAACCAGGCCGATCCAGTTGTCGAACAGGACCAGCAGGAAGAACGCCGCGAAGATCGGGATGTAGGGCCGGGCGGCCGGCCCCGCGAGCCCGATCCCGAAGTCACTGAGCGATTCGTAGGCGAATTCGAACAGGTTCTGCTTCCGACTCGGCAGCAGCTTGGCGCCGCGAGTCATGAAGATCGCACCGGCGAGCACGATGGCCATGACGATCCACATCGTCAGGAGCGTGGAGCTGATGGCCGGGTGGAAGGTGACCAGCGCACCCGGCTCCGGCGCCGATTCGGGCGCCAGGTCGATGACGGTCGCGGGCGCCGGGAACTCGAGGCTGCTCTCGATGAAGCAGACGGGAAAGGAGCACTCGTCGCCGGGGGCGCCGTGCTTCGGGAAGGGCGGGAAGGCAAGGAACGCGACGACATCCACGAGGACGACGGCGATGACGACCAGGATGGCCATCTTCCGCTTCGATCGCCCGGCGACGGGTTCAGCCGTCGGTTCGTTCGTCAATGCGCGCTCCTGTGTGTGGAGCGAGCA
>SCTE01000445.1 GCA_004298915.1 Chloroflexota bacterium
TGCGGTTCAGCTCGAAGTCGATGTGGGTGTCGCCGTTGTTGACGATGCGCGTGGCACCGGCATAGAAGAAGGCGCTGGATCCGACGAACTTCGCGTAGGCCATGGCGTACTCGACGTCGTCCTTGGGGGTGGACTTGTGGAGGTCGTACGACCAGGTACGGGTGTCAGTCTCCTTGGAGCCGCCGCCGAAGCCGTCGTCCGACGTGCTGCTCGTGAGGTCGTGGACAAGCGTCGAGCTGCCCGGGATCACCGGGTTGACGACGCCGGTGCCGGACGATCCGGCACGCCAGTCGTCGCCGTTGGACAGGCTGTCGATGAGCGCCGCGGGAATCGTCCCCGGGTTCGACGCGCCGTTGCCCGAGGCAACGTCACCGTCGATCTCGAAGCCCTGGACGGTTCCAGCCTTGAGGCCGGTGGCCGCGAGGGCCGAGGAAGGATTCGCGAGCAGTCCGTACTGCAGCGCGATCGACACGACGAAGATGACGAGCCAGGACAGGGTGATTCCCCGTCGCCGGCGGTCGCTGAGCGACCAGGTGATGCCCCGAGGCCCCATGGTGATAACCCTTTCCCCCTGTCGAACGGCGAGACCGCCGTCCGTGCAGACCGAGGGCGTCCAACCTGACGAACGCCGACGAATGCGGGAGGAAAGTACCCCCCAGGGGGGTCCCGGGGGTACTGCCCTGAACCTGACCTGACCCGAGCCAAGCGCTCCCAAGCCGACCGGACCGGGCTGCGAATTCGTTGCCTCGCGGCACCGGGCGCCGCCCGCGGGTGGCGGTCCGGCCCGCCCGGGTACGATGGCGGCCGCAGTTCGCAAGGAGCCCATCGTTGAGCGACGCCCAGACCGCCGAACCAGCCCCGACCCTCGACGACGGAGGACCGACCCTTCGCTCGGCGGCTCGTTCCGCGGTTCGACGCGCCTGGGACTTGGCCGCGTCGGACGGGGCCCTTCCGGGCAGCTCGGCAACCGTTGACGTGGCGGTCGACGTCGAGCGGCCTGCGAGTCCGGATCACGGGGATCTCGCGACCAACCTGGCCCTCCGGCTCGCGCGGCCGCTCGGCCTCGCGCCGCGGGTCATTGCCGAGGCCATCGCGGCCCGGATGGGGCCGGGCTCGAGTTCCGGATCCACGCTGATCGAGTCGGCCACCGTCGCGGGTCCCGGTTTCATCAATCTGCGGTTCACGGACGCGGCCCTCGAGCGTGGGCTGGGCGCAGCCCTCGCGGCCCCGATGTCCTGGGGTCGGGTGGCGTCGGGAGGCCGGGCGCGGCACGTCAACGTCGAGTTCGTGTCCGCCAACCCGACCGGGCCCCTGACGATCGGCAATGCCCGCGGGGCGTTTGCCGGCGATCTCCTGTGCCGCGTCCTCGAGGCTGGCGGCCAACAGGTGACGCGCGAGTACTACTTCAACGATTCCGGGGCGCAGGTACGAAATCTGGGAGCCTCGGTCCTGGCTCTCCGCGAGGGTCGCGAGGTCCCCGAGGACGGCTACCACGGCGACTACGTGGCCGACCTCGCCCGGGCGATCCCGGCCGAGGCCCTGGCGCCCGCCGGCGCGACCGACGAGGATGCCGCCTGGTCCGCCGGCCGCTGGGCCTCGGAGCAGATCCGGGCCGGGATCGAGGCGTCGCTCGGGACCCTTGGCGTGCACTTCGATGTCTGGAAGACCGAGGGCAGCCTCCATGCCGAGGGCTGGGTCGAGCGGGCCATCGAGCGCCTGCGCGGCTCAGGCCACCTCTACGAGCAGGACGGGGCCCTCTGGTTCCGCTCCACCTCCTTCGGCGACGACAAGGACCGGGTCGTGATCCGGTCCAACGGCGAGCCGACCTACTTCGCGTCGGACCTGGGCTACGTGACCGAGAAGTTCAGTCGCGGGTTCGACCACCTCATCTACATCTGGGGCGCCGACCACCACGGCACGGTCGCCCGCGTCCGCAACGCGGCCGAGGCGATGGGCTTCGACAAGGCCGCCGTCGAGATGATCCTCACCGGCTGGGTCCGGTTCGTTCGCGACGGCGTCGAGGTCTCGATGTCCAAGCGGGCCGGCAACTTCGTGACCCTCGACGAGCTCCTGTCCGAGATCGGCGTGGACGCGGCCCGCTGGTTCTTCGCCAGTCGCGGCGCGAACATGAACATCGACTTCGACATCGAGCTGGCCAAGAAGCAGTCCAGCGAGAACCCCGTCTACTACGTCCAGTACGCCCATGCCCGGATCGCGTCGATCCTCCGGAAGGCCCGCGAGGTCGGCCTGGCTGCGGCAACGGACCTCGGTGGCGTCGCGGCGGACGGGCCGGACGGCGCCCTCGCCCGTGTCGTGGTCCGCTACCCGGAGGTCGTCGAGGACGCGGCCGCCGCGCAGGAGACCCAGGGCGTGACCACGTACGCCACGGATCTCGCGACGGCGTTCCACGCCTTCTATCGCGATGCCAAGGTCGTGGATGCCGCCGATCCGGTCACCTCCGGCCGGCGCATCGCCCTCGTCGAGGCGACCCGGGTGACCCTGGCCAATGCCCTCGGACTGCTGGGGATCTCCGCCCCCGATTCGATGTAGCTGGGCCGCCGGGGCGGGCGACCGGCCCGTCACTCGACGATGAACGCCGGCCCAAGAAGCGCGTGGAGGATGCCCTCGACCGCGCCATCATCCGGACCTGGCCCGGAACGGATCACGATCGCGACCTGGGGGTCGGACCGGCGGACCCGGGCGTGGAGGTGGAGACCGGCGATCGCGGACATCGCCGCGGACTCGAAGGCCTGCGCATCCGAGGCGCTGTCCCAGGCGGTGATCCAGGCCACGGCCGTGGCGCCACCGGGGCCGTCCATGAGGGCGAGGCGATCCCCGCCCCAGCCCTCGGCCGCGATCCTGGCGACGTCGCCCTTGACGCCCCCCTCCCGCAACCAGACTCGGGTCTGCAGCTCGCCGAACGTGTCCTGGGCGGTCGCCGTCCAGCCCTCGCCGAAGAACGAGACGAGGTTCGTCGGGAGGCTGGGGCGAGCCGGGACCAGCGACGCCGGCGATGCCCCCGGATGGAGGATCTGTTCGGTGGTCGTCGGCAGGTCCTTGTACGCCGCGTTCACGGCTGCATAGCCACCCTCGGCGAGCAGCTGACCCACGTACGTCGCGCCGGCCTGATATGGGAAGAGCGAGGTCTCGAGGAGGATCCGCGGCGTCCGGGCGAGGACGGCCAGCATCGCCGGATCGGATGCTTCGGCCGCGACCTGTCCGAGCTGGGCAGGAGTGAGGTTCGAGGTCATCCAGGTGGTCTGGGCACTGACCGCGTCACCCTCGACCAGCGACAGGAGCGCCAGTGCACGATCGGAATCGTCCTTGATCGAGTCCAGCCCGAGCGAGGTCAGGTCGAAGTGCTTGTCCTGCAGCTCGTGGGTGAACTCATGGGCATAGGTCAGCTCCTCGATCGGTCCGAGCGCGCCATCGCGGCTGACGATGAACAGCTCCTTGACCGTCGGGTCGTAGTAGCCGATGACCTGGCTGCCCTGGAGCTCGAGGTACAGCTTCGCGAGATCCGCGTCGCCGGGCAGGAGGCCCATGGCCTTGAGCAGGCGCTCCGACTTGGCGATCTCATCGGGCGGGTTCGAGGTCTCGAATTCCCTGGCCAGGTTGGCGACGAGCGTCGGCCCGTCGATCACCTCCGGCTCGACCCGATCTGGGGCATCGAGCCCGCGAATGGTTGCGACCTGTGCGGCGATCGCCCGGTACGTGGCTCCGGCGTCGGGCGGGGCCGTGGGCGAAACGCTCGGACTGGCCGTCGGCGACGGCCCGCACGCAGCCACGAGCACGATGAGCAGCACCCCGAGGCTGATTCCGAGCGAGCGATCCGGGCGGCGTCGGGCGGGTGGTTCGGTCATTCGCCGGGATCCTACCGCCGATTGGACCGGTCGCTCCTCCGGCCGATGGTCCCGTCGCGCCCGTCCGATCGGCGCCTCGACGCCGACTCGTCGAATGTCAGTTTCTTAATCGAGTCGGCTCTCGTCCCTGAACCCTCGGGGCCTACTGTTCGTTGCGGACCGAACCCTCGAGGTTCCATCCTCCCTCCCTCCGACCGGGGGCGCCAATTGGGCAGGCGTCTCCGGTCTTTCCTTTTCCGGCCGGAAACGCGGCGGCAAGCGGCGTGTGTCAGAATCAGGGCGATGGAGATCACCTGGTACGGGCGGACGTGCATCCGCCTCAAGGGCCGCGACGCGGTCGTCGTGGCCGATCCGTATCCGGTCATCGTCGGCCCGACCGGCCGCGGCGTGACTGGCGACATCGTCACCTTCAGCCACCCCGATGACGAGCCGCTCCCCAAGGCCAAGGGCAAGCGATCGCGTGACGGCGGAACGGTGATCCCCGGCAGCCTGGAGGACGCCTTCGTCCTCGACGGACCCGGCGAGTTCGAGGTCAAGGATGTCCTCCTCACCGGGGTGCGGATCTACCGCGATGACGACAGGGGCGCCGAGCGCGGACGGGGCACGGCATTCGTGGTTGAGCTCGACGGGCTCCACACGATCCACCTGGGGGACATCGGACACCTCCTGACCGAGGAAAAGCTCGGGGACATCGGGAGCGTCGACATCGTGTGCGTGCCGATCGGCGGCGCGCTGACCGCGACCCGGGCGGCGGAGCTCGTCGCCCAGCTGGATCCCAAGCTCGTCGTGGCCATGCCGGTCTGCGCGGACGAAGCCGATTGCGCGGAGGCCGTCTCGAAGTTCTTCCACGAGATGGGGGGCGTGCCGGCGCCGCAATCCAAGCTCTCGGTCACGATCTCCACGCTCCCCCAGGAAGTGACGACCGTCCTGCTCGAGTCGCGCGGCAAGATCTGACCGCCGCCCGCCCGCGTGGCGCTCGCCGCGGCAGGGCCGCGTCAGGGCTGGCGTCAGGGCCCGGGGTGCTCCAGCACCATCCGTCCGCGCTTGACGACGGCCCGAACGAGGTCCGCCGCCGGCCAGTACGGCAGCTGCAGGTGCGTCGGCACGCGCCAGATCACGAGATCGGCGGCCTTGCCGGCCTCGATCGACCCGATCTCCTCGCCCTGGCCGAGCGCATACGCGGCGTTGATCGTGACCGCGGCGAGCGCCTCGGACGGGGTCATCTTCAGTTCGAGGCAGGCGACCGTCAGCACGTGGAGGAGGCTCGGCGTGGGCGAGGTCCCGGGGTTGAAGTCGGTCGCCAGCGCGACGGGGATCTCGCGCTCGATGAGCGTCCGCGCCGGCGCGAAGTCATCGTGCATGAGGAACCAGGTCGTGGCCGGGAGGAGGGTCGCAACCACCGGATGCTCGGTGGCCGCCGCACCCGCGAGAGCATCGATGCCGGCGGCCGACGGGGCGGCAAGATGATCGGCGGACAGCGCCCCGATCTCCGCCGCGAGCTCCGCGCCGCCGCTCGGCACGATCTCGTCCGCGTGGAGCCGCGGCTGAAGTCCGTAGCGGGCGGCAGCGTCCAGGACGCGGCGGGACTGATCCGGGCTGAACACCCCGCGCTCGCAGAAGACGTCCGCGAATCGGGCGCGGCCCTGGGCAGCCACGCCGGGGAGCTGCTCCTCGACGCAATGCCGAACGTAGGCCTCGGTGCCATCGGGTCGCGAGCGGAACTCGGCGGGAACCGCGTGGGCCCCGAGCCAGGTGGGCAGCACGTCGACCGGGCCCTCGGCACCGAGCCGGTGCGCCACGTCCAGCAGCCGAAGCTCGGTCGCGAGGTCGAGCCCGTAGCCCGACTTGGCCTCGATGGTCGTCGTCCCGTGGTTGAGCATCTCGCCCAGCCAGCGGCGCCCGTGCTCCTCGAGGGCCTCGACCGTGGCGGCCCGCGTGGCGGCGACGGTGGACAGGATCCCGCCGCCGGCGGCCAGGATCTCCATGTAATCGGCGCCACGCTGACGGAGCACCAGCTCCCCCTCGCGCGAACCGGCAAACAGCAGATGCGTATGGGGATCCACGAGCCCGGGCGTGATCGTGCCGCCGGCCGCATCGACCCGTGTGAACCGGTGAAGGGGATAGCCGCCGCTCTCCAGGACGCCGAGCAGGTCCGACCGCCGACCGACCGCCAGGATCCGGCCTTCCCAGCAGGCGACCACCGGCGCGTCATCGCCGTGGGGATCGCCCGGGGCCGTGACGATCGCGGGGTTGTCCTGTTCCGTCCCGCGACGGAGGCCACCGGCCATCGTGACGACCTCGGCTGCGCCTTCGACGAGCAGCCCCGGCTGGCCCTTCCCCGCGCGCCCGCCCTGGATCACGCGTAGGCCGCTCACGGGGAGGCGGGCGACTCGGCGGAGCGGGCGGCCGCCAGGCGCAGCTCGAGGGCCATGCCGGGATCGGCATCGCGCAGCCGGAGGTAGTCGGCTGCTGCGGCAAAGCGGACCTCGACATCGGCGCCCCTGTCGGCACCGGCGTGGTCGGCCACGTCCATGAACGCAGCCAGCGGGGCCAGGCCGATGAGTTCCGATTCACGGAGGCGGACCCCGTCATCCGCGGCGAGCGCGCGCACCTCGTCCCAGACCTGCCACATCGGCGTCGTCGCGAAGTCGAGCAGGTTCATCGAGACCTGGGCACAGCCGAGCTCCTCGATCATGAACCCGTTCCCCTGGACTGCCGGCAGGCCGCCCCCGGACTCGCGGACGCGGCGGGCGATGCGCTTGGCGAGATCGACGTCGGCCGATTCGAGGTTGATGTTCCAGGCGATCAGGAACGGTCGGGCGCCGATCGCGACGGCCCCGGCTCTCGAATGGGTTCGCGACGGCCCGAAGTCAGGTTCTCGTCCGCTCTGGGCGATCTCGTCCCGGAGCCCCTCGTAACCGCCGCGGCGGACGTCGGCCAGCCGGGCGCGATCGGCGCGTCGCGCCGCCCGGGCGTACAGGAAGACCGGGATCTCGAAGCGATCGGCGACCCGCTCACCGAAGGACGTGGCCAGGGCGATCGCGTCATCGAGGGTCGTCTCGCCGAGGGGCACGAACGGGATGACATCGACGGCCCCGATCCGCGGGTGCTCGCCGGCGTGCTGCTCCATGTCGATCTCGCGGATCGCCACCTCGATCGTCGCCTCGAGGGCACGGACCACGGCGTCGTCCTCGCCGGCAATCGTGAGGACGGAACGGTTGTGCGATGCGTCGCTCGTCCGGTCGAGCAGGAACGCTCCCTCCGTGCCGGTCACGGCACCGGCCAGGGCATCGATCACGGCCATTCGGCGGCCCTCGGAGTAGTTCGGGACCGACTCGATCAGCATGGTCGGTATCGTGACAGACCCGCGCGACGACGGTGCCTCAATCGACGTTGACCGGCCCGGCCGCGGCGATACACTTCGCACTCACCGAACTCGGCGCCCCCGATTCCGTTCGCCCCACGGAGGGATTGATGCCCCCAGATGACGGCCGCCCACCGACCCGCAGCCTGATCCGCCATCCGGACTTCCTGAAGCTCTGGTCGGCCGAGACCGTGAGCCAGTTCGGGAGCCAGATCACCCAGCTCGCGCTTCCGCTCGTGGCGGCCACGATCCTGAACGTCTCGCCGTTCGAATTCGGCCTGCTCACGACGATCGAGTTCCTGCCGTTCATCTTCCTGAGCCTGCCGGCGGGCGTCTGGGTCGACCGGCTGCCGCGCCGTCCGATCCTGATCATCGGCGACGTCGGCCGCGCCGTTGCCCTGATCTCGATCCCGATCGCCTATGCCCTCGGCGGCCTGACGATCTGGCAGCTCTATGTCGTCGGGTTCGTGACGGGTTGCCTGACGGTCTTCTTCGACGTCGCCTACCAGAGCTACCTGCCGTCGATCGTCGATCGCGACCAGCTCGTCGAGGGCAACTCGAAGCTCGAGATCACCAGGTCCGCGGCCCAGATCCTCGGCCCGGGCACGGCCGGCATCCTCATCGGGATCCTGAAGGCGCCGATCGCGATCCTCCTCGATGCCCTCTCCTTCGTGCTGTCCGCGATCTTCGTGTTCGCGATCCGCAAGGCCGAGCCGCCGATCGAGCCACACGACGAGGCCACGGGCCCGCGGCCCTCGATGCGCAAGGAGATCGCCGGGGGCCTGCGCTACGTGACCGGGCACCAGTGGCTGCGCTCGATCGCGGCGACCACCGGGACATCCAACTTCTTCGGCAACGTCGGCGGCGCGATCCTCATCCTGTTCCTCGTCCGGGAGCGGGGACTGACCGCCGAGCACATCGGCTTCGCCTTCTCGATCGGATCGATCGGTGTCCTCGTCGCCGCCCTCATCACCGGTCGCATCACGAAGCGGATCGGCGTGGGCCGGATGCTCGTGGCGATGGCCTTCGGGTTCAGCCTGTCAGGGCTGCCGGTGGCCGCGGCGCCCGCGGACCTGATCTTCCCGGCCCTTGCCCTGTCATCGTTCCTCGGCGGCTTCTGTGGCGTGGCCTGGAACATCAACCAGGTCAGCCTGCGCCAGGCGATCACGCCCCAACGGATGCAGGGCAAGATGAACGCGACGATGCGGTTCATCGTCTGGGGAACCATGCCGATCGGCGCGATCATCGGCGGCGCGCTCGGCCAGACGATCGGGCTCCACGCGACGATCTGGATCGGTGCGCTCGGCGGGCTCGTTGCGTTCATCCCGGTGACGTTGTCGCCGGTCCGCCACCTCGTGACGATGCCCGAACCGGTGGACGGGAGCCCGGCGCCTGCGGCCTAGTTCGAATACTCGCCGGGACGTCGCGGCGAGCAAGGACCGCCCGTTAGCCGCCGACCGACGGGCGGGGATCGTCTAGACGTCAGCGCCCTGTCCGGCTAGGCCTCGAACCGATAGTCCCATCCGAGGTCGAGGTCGAGCCCGATGTAGGCATCGAAGCTGTCGCGGCCGCGCGAACCTTGGAATTCGACCTCGCCGATCCCGTCGAACCTCGTGCCCCACTCGTCACCCGTCCACACAACGGGTCTGGCTGGGTCCATCAGGTAGTAGTGCTGCGGAAGCGCGGTCCACGGTTCGCCATTCCGGTCGAACCGAGCGGTCGCGGCGAGCGTCCCCCCGTCCGTCCGAATCCAGATTCTCGCGCGCATCGCGTGGCGGTCCAGGGCAAGTCCCATCCGCCCGGGGACAAACGCCAGACCCTGCCGCCGCCACAGCCGACTGATCGGCGTGCTCGGTGCGCCGATAAACGCCAGCCCGCCGACCCCGTCTTCAGGCGCCACGGAAGGCGGCGGAACCCCGAGGACGTTGACCCATCGATGCGTGACACGGCGGCCATTGAGGGTATCCAAACCGATCGTCGGATAGACAGTGACGAAGTTCGATTGGTCGGCGATTCGTCCGGGCGGGACGTGCGGCGACAGCAGATCGGCCAGCGTCCGGAGATGCTCCACGGGAATCCGGATCGCGATCCCGATCGCATCACCAGGTTCGACCCGGTTGTGGTCCGGCTGTCGGGGCAGCCGCCTCGCACCAGTCATCGCGGCGACCGGACTCAGTCCAGCATCGGGACGTGGACACCGCGCTCGCGGGCGACGTCGATCGCGCGTTCGTAGCCGGCGTCGACGTGGCGAAGGACGCCCATCGCGGGATCCGTGGTCAGGACCCGTTCCAGCTTGCGCGCCGCGAGATCGGTGCCGTCCGCCACGACGACCATGCCGGCGTGCTGGGAGTAGCCGATCCCCGTCCCGCCGCCATGGTGGATGCTCACCCAGGTCGCCCCGGCGGCGGTGTTTACCAGCGCGTTGAGGAGCGGCCAGTCGGCGACCGCGTCGGAGCCATCGAGCATCGCCTCCGTCTCGCGGTTCGGCGATGCCACGGACCCCGAGTCGAGGTGGTCCCGCCCGATGACGATCGGCGCGCTGACCTCGCCAGTTCGAACGAGCTCGTTGAAGGCGAGGCCCGCCCTCGCCCGTTCGCCGTAGCCGAGCCAGCAGATCCGTGCCGGCAGGCCCTGGAACGGCACGCGCTCGTGGGCCATTTCGATCCAGCGGCGCAGGCCGGCATCGTCGGGGAACAGCTCCAGGATCGCCCGGTCGGTTCGCAGGATGTCCGCCGGGTCGCCGCTGAGTGCCGCCCATCGGAAAGGGCCGCGACCCTCGCAGAACTGGGGACGGATGAACGCCGGCACGAAGCCGGGATAGTCGAACGCGTTCTCGACGCCACCGTCCACTGCCTGGGCCCGGAGGTTGTTGCCGTAATCGAAGACGACGGCGCCGGCGTCCTGGAACGCGAGCATCGCCCGGACGTGATCGGCCATCGCGCGGACCGAGCGGCGGACGTACTCGTCGGGCTGGGTCGCGCGGAGCGTCGCCGCGTCGTCCAGCGAGATCTCCGCGGGAACGTATCCGCCGAGGGCATCGTGCGCCGAGGTCTGGTCCGTCACCACGTCGAATCGCTCACCGGCCTTCGCCCACGCCGGCTCGATCTCCGCGGCATTGCCGACCAGGGCGATGGACCTGGCGTCGCCGGCGGCCGCCCAGGCCCTCGCCGTCGCCAGCGCTTCGGCTGGATCATGCGTAAGGGCGTCGACATAACCGATGTCCAGGCGCCGGCGGGCCCGATGCTCGTCCACTTCGATGGCCAGGCAGACGCCGCCGTTCATGGTCACGGACAGGGGCTGGGCCCCGCCCATCCCGCCGAGGCCGGCGGTCAGGACGACGCGGCCGGTCAGCGTCCCATCGAAGTGCTGGCGCGCCAGTTCCGCGAAGGTTTCGTACGTGCCCTGGAGGATGCCCTGGGTCCCGATGTAGATCCACGACCCCGCGGTCATCTGGCCGTACATCATCAGGCCCTGCCGCTCGAGGTCGCGGAAGACATCCCAGGTCGCCCACTTCCCGACGAGGTTGGAGTTCGCGATGAGGACGCGCGGTGCCCATTCGTGGGTCTGCACCACGCCCACGGGCTTGCCGCTCTGGACGAGGAGGGTCTCGTCGTCGGCAAGATTTCGAAGCTCTCGGACGATGGCGTCGAAGGCGGCCCATGACCGGGCGGCTCGGCCCGTCCCGCCATAGACCACGAGGTGGTCCGGATCCTCGGCGACCTCGGGGTCGAGGTTGTTCATGAGCATCCGGAGGACCGCCTCCTGCTGCCAGCCTCGACAGGACAACTCGGTCCCGCGCGGAGCGCGGACGGGTCGCGGGCCGGAAACCATCGTGTCCGTCATGCGCGCATCGTAGGACGGGATTGGTCTCGGCGAGGGCCGGCTGCGCGCCCGGATCCTCCTAGGGCCGAAGGTTCCCCATGAGCGTTTCCCCGAGCCTTCGGTCGCCCACCGCCGAAGCCGAGATCAGGATGCCCTGATCGACGAGCCAGACGTGATAGGTCAGGACGCCACCGCCACATGACCCGATGTAGACGGTTCGACCCGCGATCTGGGCTTCCGCCTTTCCCGTCACGCCGGCCGCCTGCGAGCATGCCCCCTCGTCATAGGAATCGCGCCAGTCACGGAACACGGAATCCGTGACCGCTCCCGGCTCGAGACGAACCACGACCGCATAGACGAACTGGCCGGAAGTCCCGTCGACCGCGATGCCGGCTGCCATCGCGGACCCGACCGCTGCGAGTTCCGGCCCGGCCAGGGCCGCAATTTCCGCCTCGGGGCTTTCGACGACTTCGATCCCATCGACCATCGCAGGGAGGATGGCGAGGAGCGTTGGATCGATGGCAACGGTCGATGAGGGCGCGGCGCCTGGGGTGGTCGTGGGCAGATTCTGGGTCGGGCTGGGGATTGGCGTTTCGAAGGTAGGCGGGCCGGCAGTCGGCGCGGGTCCGCATGCCGCGAGGATGATGGCGAGTGCCGTCGCGAGGACGACGGGCCGGCCCTCGCCCCGACCTCGGGCCCCGATCGTCACAGTTCCCGGCGCATGACGGGGAAGCGTGGGTCGTCGATCGCGACCGCGAACCCGGCCCGAACCCAGAAGTCGACCGTGGCCGCGCTCGTGCCGTTCTCGCGGACGCCGGGCTCGGGATACGTCTCGACGGCCGCGAACCCGCGGCCCGCGAGGTCGTCGCAGATCGCCTGGACCAAGGTCCCGGCGTGTCCAGCGCCACGAGCCTCGGGCGTGGCCGCGATGCAGGTGATCACCGCGGGCAGGGGCGCAGCCGGCAGCCGCGGGTAGAGCTCGCGAACGCGCTGGGCGCGCGGGTAGGCCGACAGCGGTCCGAACTGGGCGTAGATCGCGGGCCGGCCGTCCACCTCGAGGACCTTGGCGTACGTCCCGAAGACGCGCAGGCCCCTACCGAGCAGTTGGAGCTTGCGCGGCTGGTCCGCCCCGATGACGGGACCGGTGTCGCGCCTCGGGGCGAACGGGTTGTCGGCCGGGCCGTCGTCATCGTCGTCCCCGAACGGGTTGAACGACGTCCGGGCGCCGGCAACGGCAAACGGATTGAAGGCGGGGTCCCTGGGCGGCGGGGCGAACGGATTCGCACTCGGGGCCGGGGCGGACGGTTTCGATGGTGCGGCCGACGGATCCCACCAGGACAGGCGCGCGGCCCGCGAGCCGCGATCCCCGTCCTCCCAGTAGTCGCAGCTCCGATGGTCGAACCCGGGATCGGCGCATGGCGGGATCCGCGCAAAGCCCTCCGCGTCGCGGATGTCGACGATCCTGATCTCGGCCATCGCTCAGCCTATCCGCGGCGATCCGTGGAAACGCCGGCCAGAAGGGCCAGCGCCCCGCTCCGCACCAGCTCGGTCGCCGCAGCGAGGTCCGGCCCCGGCTCACGATCCCCATCGACATGCCGGGCCACGGCGCGCACGCGCTCATGAGCCGCCCGAACGCCCGTGCCGGCATCGATTCCGGGAAGCGTGGCGAGGCGCAGGTCCAGGGCCTGGGCCGCGCACAGCGCTTCGATGGCGAGGATCTGCTCCACGTGCGCGAGCACGGTTCGCGCGTGGCGTCCCGCGATCGGGCCCATCGAAACATGGTCCTCCTGGTTGGCGCTCGTCGGGATCGAATCCGCGCTCGCCGGATGGACGAGGACCTTGTTCTCCGAGGCCAGGGCCGCCGCCGTGTACTGCAGGATCATCAGGCCCGAATCCAGGCCCGACGCGGGGGCGAGGAACGCGGGCAGCCCGCCGTTGAGGTGCGGGTCCAGGAGCAGGGCCGTCCGCCGCTCGCTGATCGAACCGAGCTCGGCGATCGCGAGCTTGGCGAAGTCCAGGGCCAGGGCGATCGGCTCGCCATGGAAGTTGCCACCCGAGATGACGAGGCCGCCGCCCGTCGCGAGCGCGGAAGGGTCGGCGACGCCCCCGCCCGGGAAGACGAGCGGGTTGTCCGTCGCGGAGTTGAGCTCGATGTCGAGGACCCGCCGCAGGTGATCGAGGGCGTCGCGGACGGCGCCGTGGACCTGCGGGATGCAGCGCAGTGAGTACGGGTCCTGGACCTTGTGGGATGAAGCGTGATGCGAGGCCTGTAGTCCCGAACCGCGGAGCAGCCCGCGGAGCTCCGCGGCAACCGCAATCTGCCCCGGATGGGGCCGCGCGAGCTGGTAGGCGGCCGAGAACGCGACGTCGGTCCCGAGCATCGCCTCGACGGTCATGGCCGCCACGGTGCTGGCCGATCGAACGAGCCGGTCGGCATCGGCGAGGAGGAGGGCCCCGAGCGCGGACATGAGTTGGGTCCCGTTGAGGAGGGCCAGGCCCTCCTTCGGGCCGAGCGTCAATGGCTCGAGCCCGGCCGTCGCGAGGGCCTCGCGCGCCGGCAGGATCCGACCGTCCACCTCCACCTGCCCGCGGCCGATGAGCGGCAGCGCGAGGTGCGCGAGCGGGGCGAGGTCCCCCGACGCCCCGACGGAACCCTGGGCGGGCACGACCGGGTGGATCCCGAGGCGCAGGAAGTCGAGGAGACGATCGATGACCGCGGGCCGCGCCCCGGAATGCCCGAGCGCGATCGTGTTGGCTCGAAGCAGGAGCATCGCCCGGACGACATCGCGCGGCATCGGGTCGCCGACCCCCGCCGCGTGGCTCATCAGGAGGTTCTCCTGGAGGCGCTCGACATCGCTGGCCGCGATCGTCCGATCGGCGAGCGCCCCGAACCCAGTCGTGACGCCATACACCACGGCCCCATCTGCGACGAGCCGTTCGATGACATCGCGCGCTTCCTGGACCCGGATGCGTGCATGCTCATCGAGGACCGCGTGCGCCCCGTGCCGGGCCACGGCCTCGACATCCTCGACCGTGAGATCGGCGCCGGTCAGGACGATCGGGGCCTCCGGCGCACCGTTGCCGGCCGTCGACCCGCGATCACGCGGCTGGAGGTTGGGTTCAGTCACGCAGGCAGGATAGTCGGGCTATGCTCCGCGCGTCCCCGTTCCCGGGGTCCCGCATCCGGCCCCCACACCGTGGCCATTCCGCCCGGTTCCCGAACGAGGAGACCCGTGCTCGCCTTCATCGACCAGATCGTCATTCCGTTCCTGAACACCCTGTATGGAGCCGTCGGCTACCTCGGCGTGATGGTCGCGATGGCGATCGAGTCGGCCATGGTGCCCCTGCCGTCGGAGCTCATCCTTCCGTACGCCGGGTTCCTCGTGTCCGATGCCTCGGCCATCGAGCCGCTCACCGGCGGTCGGTGGGAATTCTGGATCGTGGTGGTCTTCGCGACGATCGGCAACACGCTCGGTTCGCTCGTCGCCTATGCCATCGGGGCGTGGGGCGGCCGGCCGTTCCTCGAGCGCTGGGGCAAGTACCTGCTCATCCGGCCGCATGAGATCGAGCTGGCAGACCACTTCTTCCAGAAGTACGGCCCGGCCACCGCGTTCTTCAGCCGGCTCCTGCCGATCGTCCGGACGTTCATCTCGTTCCCGGCCGGCGTCGCGCGGATGCATCTCGGGAAGTTCATCTTCTACTCCACGGCCGGGGCGTTCCTGTGGTCGATCCTCCTCGTCTTCGCCGGCCAGCAGCTCGGCGCGCGCTGGGTGGACATTCGCCACGCCCTGCAGCCGTTCGACCTGGCCATCGCGGTGATCGTCGTGGTCGGCGTGGTGCTCTTCGTCTGGTGGCGCCTCGGCATGCCGGGCCGCCGGAAGCGGGCGAGCTAGGGGCGCATGCCAGGGTTCCGCGCCTGGGTCCCGCGCCGTGGTTCCGTGTCAGATCCCGTGACCGGGTTCCGCGACCCGCGCCCTCGCTGAGCCGGCAAACGCCTGGCCGTCATACGCCCCACGTAAGAGATCGACGTCCTAGGCACGGACGGGGGTCGAACCTAACCGATCTCATACGTCCCATGTATGAAACCGACACCACGCGTCAGCAAATGGGCCGAAAGCAGGTCAAACGGGTCGAATCGGCGCATCGGTGACCGCAACTGGACCCTGACCCCACGGACTTCGGTCGTCTTCATACGCCCCACGTATGACGAACTCGGCTTCTTACGCCGCAGGTATGAAACTCGCAAGGTCGACCCCGATTCGGCCATCCCGCCACCGGGCGCCCGCGCGCGCCCGCGCGCCCGGCGATCGGCGCCCGCGACCGGGCCTGCACGGAGCCGAGGCCGCGAACGTCGGGGAGCCTGCCTTACCCCCGGCGCTCCTCCGGGGCCGGCGTGGCTCGGAAGGCCCGCCACAGCAGGAGGTCGTAGGCGATCTTCAGGCCCCCGGCAATGACGAAGGGCAAGGTGGTCAGGCCGGCGCTCGCGATGAGCGGAGCCGAGAGCGCCGGCGACAGGGCCGCGCCCGTCGTTCGGGCGATCCCGGTCACGCCGGCCGCCGCGGATCGCTCGCCCGGTTCCACGACCGCCATCACGTAGGACTGGCGCGTCGGGACGTCCATCTGGCTGAGCGTGAATCGCAGGAGCAGCACGGCGATGGCCAGCGGGAGCGTGGGCATCAGTGGCACCAGGATCAGCAGCACGTTCGACGGGAGGTGCGTGAAGACCATCGTGTTGACCAGGCCGATCCGGCCCGCGATCCGCGACGCCGACAGGGAAGAGACCGCGGCGAGCAGGTTCGCACCGAAGAAGATCGTCCCGAGGACGGCCGGCTCCACGCCGAACTTCAGGTGGAACCAGTAAGCCATGAGGCTCTGTGGCACGAACCCGCCCGCGAAGCTGTCGAGCGAGAACAGCACCGACAGGCGCGCCACGATCCCCTTCGAGCGTCCGAGGCCCAGGCGGCGCCGGATGCCATCGTCGGCGGGCGGCACGACCGGCGCTTCGACGCCCGGGCCGACGCGGGCAAAGACCACCGCCATCGCGAACCCCACGACCGCGTACCCGATGACGATCGCCCGGTAGGCATCGATCGGCGCGAAGCCCGACCCGAGAAGCCCTTGGGCGACGATCCCGGCGGCGAGGGACCCGGTCGCCGTCGCGACGTAGCCCGCGAGGTTGTACCAGGCGAAGGTCGGCGTGCGGCGAGCGTCCGGCGTGGCCTGGCTGAGCGCCGCCTGCTCCACGGCCAGGAACGGGCCGACCTCGTTGCCCGTCGGGCTGATCACCCCGATCGTCGCGGCCAGGATCAGCAGCGCTACCCAGTCCGTGGCCGCGAACAGCAATCCGGCCCCGGCCATCAGGAGCGACCCGATGACGAGCACGCGACGCCGGCCGATTCGGTCGGCGTTCGTGGTCAGCCAGAGCGAGATCAGCGTGTCGCCGATCAGGGTCAGCGTGAGGATCGCGCCGATCGCGATCGCCTCGAGTCCGAGCGCCGCCAGGTACAGGACGAGGACGACGGCGAGGAACCCGTACCCGAACATCCGCAGGACCCGGGTCAGGAACAGCAGCCGCCCGTCGGCATCCAGGCCGCGCAGGCTGGCCCGAAGACCGTTGTCGCTCTGGGCAGAGGTCCCGGATGTCACGCGCCGAAGTTTACGGGCACTGCCGACTCATCCGATCAGCGCCGGCCTGCGTATCCATGGCGATTGCCACCTCTACCCGGCTGGCCGCACAAGGCACGGCCCGGCGATCGATCCCTATCCACCTGGAGGTTCTCCCGTGAAACTTCGAGCGATCGCGCTCTCCACTGCCGCCGTCGTGCTGTTCGCCGCATGTGGCGGAGCCGCATCC
>SCTE01000446.1 GCA_004298915.1 Chloroflexota bacterium
TACGCGGGTCGGCATCGCCGATTCGTGGGCCGAGCTGCCATCGCCCCTCGGACCGATCGGGGTCGCGTGGAACGGCCGCGGGGTCGCGTGGATCGATCGCGCCGAGGATCCGGTCCACTTCGCGGAGCGATTCGCGGAGCACATCGGGCGGCCGCTGACGAGGGTCGAGCGCGTCCCCGAACACCTGGCGAAGGCCGTCGAAGCTCGGTTGGCGGGCGATCGACGCGTCCGGATCCCCCTCGACCTGCGCGGGCACACCGAATTCGAGGTCGCGGTCTGGCTGAAGGCGCTCGAGATCCCGCGCGGCGAAGTCCGCCCGTATGGCTGGATCGCGGCCGAGATCGGCCACCCCAAGGCGGTCCGGGCCGTCGGGACCGCGCTCTCCCACAATCCGGTGCCGCTCGTCGTTCCCTGTCATCGGGTCGTCCGGAGCGACGGAACGATCGGCCAGTACTCGCTCGGTGGCCCCGAGGCGAAGCGAACCGTGCTGATGACGGAAGGCCTCGACCTCGTCGAGATGGAAGCCGCGGCGAAGGCCGGTTTCCGGTACGTCGGTTCCGCGACGACCCACGTCGTCTGCCTGCCGACCTGTCACCACGCCCGGCGGATCACGGCCCGACATCGGCGTCCGTTCCGGTCACTGAGTGCGGCGGTCCAGGACGGCTTTCGGGCGTGCCGATCCTGCCGACCGGGTTCCGGGGCCGCGCTCGCGGCCTGACCGGGTTCCGGGGCCGCGCTCGCGGCCTGACCGGGTTCCGGGGCCGCGATCGCAGCCTGACCGGGCTCCGGGGCTGGCGTCCGGGTCCGGGTACCGCTACACTCCCTAGCTTGGACCAGTTGACTATGCCAAAACGCTCCGCCAGCCTCAAGCTCTGGGCGGCCATGGCCACGCTCTACGTGGTCTGGGGCTCGACCTACCTCGGGATCGCGATCGCGATCGAGAGCATTCCCCCGTTCCTCATGCTCGCCATCAGGTTCGTGATCGCGGGCTCGCTGCTGCTGGTCCTCGAAGTCGTCCGCGGTGACCTCCTGCGCGTCCGGCCGACGCGCCGCCAGGTCCGCGACGCGTCGATCGTCGGCGCGCTCCTGCTGGGCATCGGGAACGGGTTCGTCGCGTTCGGCGAGTTGACGGTTGCGTCGGGCGTTGCCGCCCTCCTGATCGCCCTCATGCCGGTCTGGCTGGCCGTCCTGGGCTGGACCTACTTCCGGGATCGGCTGCCGCGGATCGTCCTCGCCGGCATCGCCCTCGGCCTCGCCGGCGTGACGCTGCTGGTCTGGCCCGAGCGCGGCGTCGCGTTCGAGCTCGTGGGGATCACCGCCCTCCTGCTGAGCCCGATCGGCTGGGCGCACGGCTCGTTGTTCTCGGCCCGGAAGGCAGACCTGCCGCGGCGACCGCTGACCTCGACGGCCATCCAGATGCTGGCGGGCTCGGTGGCGCTCTTCCTCGAGGGCGCGGTGACCGGCGAGCTGGGCCGCTTCCATCCCGAGGCCATCACCGCGTCATCGCTCTGGGCCATGGTCTATCTGATCTTCATCGGCAGCCTGCTCGCGTTCAATGCCTATGCCTGGCTCCTCCGAAATGCGCCCCTCTCGCTGATCGGTACGTACGCTTACGTCAACCCGGTCGTGGCCTTCGGGCTCGGCGCGGTGTTCCTGCAGGAGCCGATCACCCCGCGGACGATCGTCGCCTCGACGATCATCGTCGTGGCCGTGGCCATGATCGTGACCGCGCGAGGTCGGTCGGCTCGCGCGCTGCGAGTGTCGGCGGCCGCGGATCCCGAGGTCGCGGTGGTCGCCGGACCCCCGCAGAGCGGCCCGATCAGCCTCGAGCCCGACCCTCGGCCAGCACGGTCCGACTGACCCGCCTGGCCATCGACATCACGGCGAGCATCGGATTGACCCCGATGCCGGTCGGGAACGTGGACGTGTCGGTCACGTACAGGCCATCGATGATGCCGCCGTCGACATCGCGGACCCGTCCGCGCGGGTCCGCCGCGTGGTCCCTGGCATCGGCGCCCATCCGGATCGTGCCCATCTGGTGGGCCGAGAACACCGTCCCACGGTTGGCGCCGAAGTCCATCGCTTCCACGCGGGCGACGAACGCCTCGAATCGGGCGGCCTCGTCCTCACCGTCCGCGACGTGGCGAAGGATCGGGGCGGCGGCTGCCATGACCTCGACGGCACCGGCCGCCCGGGCCAGGCGGACCATCGACCCCGCGGCATGCCGAAGGGTCCGGACCCCATCCCCGTCGAGGCGATAGTCGATCCGGACTCGACCGGCCCGGGTCAGCGTCGTCCGGCCCTCCCCACCGTCCCTCGTCACGGCCACCAGCCCCACCAGGTGTCGGCTGTTCCGAAGCCAGTTCGCGTGATCCTGCGCTCCATCCCACGGGACAGTGAGCGCCAGCAGGCCCGGATGCCCCGGCGCCGATTCGATGACGTAGCCCCGGTGGCCGGGTCCTGCATCCCGGAACTGGGTCGAACAGGCCGCCTGCATGGTCCCCCGCCACATGTCAACCGGCTCGGGCATGCGCCCGGCGACGACGGGCACCGGATGGATCCGCAGATGGCGGCCCACGGCTCGATGGTGGACGCCGCTCGCCTGGAGGATCGCCGGGCTGCGCAGCGCGCCGGCGGCCAGGACGACCTGCGGCGCACGGGCCACGAGGCGTCGAACCTGGGCCGACGTCGGATCGCCATGGCGCGCCAGGGCGGGCATGCCGCTGGCGGGATCCTCGACCAGGACGTTGCCCTCGACGCCGACGACGCGGCCGCCTTCCGTAATCAGGTTCGTGACCCGCACCCGATCCACGATCCGAGCGCCATCCCCGACTGCGGCTGCGAGGTGGACGCGCAGGCCGCCGAGCTTGGCCCCGCGCGGGCATCCGAACGGACAGCTGCCGCAGTCGGTGCAATCTCGCGCGTTTCGCCGGATCGTTCCGGCCTGCCAGCCGAGCGCGGTGGCGCCGCGCAGGATCACGGCATCCTTGGGTGGCACGAACGGACTGTCGGTGACCCCGATCTCGAGCTCGATCTGTGCACGGTCTCGGTCCCACTCCGGCCCGTCGATGCCATCAAGCCCGTGCTCGCCCGCCCACTCGGCGCGGACCTGGCCCGGGACGTCGATGCAGGTCATCCAGTTGATGACCGTCCCGCCACCGACCGCCGACCCGGCGAGCATGCTCACGGATCCATCCCAGGTCGAGAGCAGCCCGTGGTTGAGGTAGAGGCGCGAGAACGCATCGAGCTCGGTTCGAGGCATGGTCGTCTCGTCGACCGCGGGCCCCGCCTCGAGCACCAGCACGTCGCGGCCGGCGGCCGCGAGTTCCGCGGCCATCACGCCGCCGCCGGCCCCGGATCCCACGACGATCACGTCGGCATCGAGGCGGACGGGCTGGCCGCCCGGCATCCGGTCGATGACCGTGGGCTTGACGGCCGTCGGCTGCGCCGTCGTCGGTGGGTCGTCCGTCGAGTAGCCGATCTCGCCCAGGAGGCGGTTGCGGCCGTCGGCACCGGGGGCCGAATAGGCGAGGAACGAAAGGAGCTTCCGGAGGGCCTGGAATCCGGACCGCTTGAGGGCGATCGGTGAATACGCCCACCGGAGCATGAGGCGCTCCCGTTCGGGGATCGTCATGGCGGTCAGGCCCGCCGGACGACCGGCGGTCACGAGGTTCGCGACCGGCTGCTCCAGGAGGCGAAGCACGAGTCGAAGCCGGGCCACCTGCCCGGGATCGGCGGCACGGACAAGTGCCTGGGCTGCCAGCTCGCCGATCCCGGCACCGTCCACGCCCGGAACGAAGGTCTCGGCGAGGGACGCCAGGGTCCGGACCTCGCCGGGGGTGAATCGGCCGGCTTCGGTCTCCACGCTCGCGACCGGGATCCCGGCGATCAGGCCTGGCCAGCGCCCGCGGCCGCGGACGCGGGGAGCCGCTCGAATCCTTCCGCGGGGAGGGGCTCGCAGCGGATCGGGCGATCCTCGCGATACCCGAGTGCGTAGTCGGCCTGGATCAGCGTATGCAACTGGCTCGTGCCCTCGTAGATCACGGCGGCCTTCGAATTCCGGAGGTATCGCTCGACGGGAAATTCGTTCGAATAGCCGTTCGCGCCGTGGACCTGGATCGCGTCGAGCGCGCTCGCGACCGCGTGGTCGGTGGCGAACCACTTGGCGAGGGACGTCTCGCGGGTGTTCCGGACGCCGTGGTTCTTCAGGAACGCCGCGCGCCAGACGAGGAGCCGCCCGGCCTCGATGCCGGCCAGCATCTTCGCAAGCATCTGCTTGACGAGCTGATGACGTCCGATCTCGTCGCCGAACGTCTGGCGCTCATGGGCGTACTTGAGCGATGCGTCGAGGCACGCCTGGGCGAGGCCGACGTTCCCGGCGGCGACCGTGAACCGGCCCTGGTCGATCGCGCTCATCGCGATCGTGAAGCCCTCGCCCTCCTCGCCGATCCGATGGTCGGCCGAGACCCGGACGTTGTCCATGCTGATCAGGCCGGTGTTCCCGGCCCGGATCCCGAGCTTGCCGTGCAGCGTTCCGGTCGTCAGGCCCGCCATTCCGCGCTCGAGCAGGAATGCGGTGACACCCTTGTGCCGCTTCGTCCGATCGACCGATGCGAAGACGAGGAAGTGGTCCGCGACGTCGGCCAGGCTGATCCAGATCTTCTCCCCGTTGAGGACGTAGGAATCACCATCGCGGCGCGCCGTCGTTGCGAGGTTGGCGGCGTCGGTGCCGACTCCGGGCTCGGTCAGGCCGAAGGTCGCGAGCTTCTCGCCACGGGCCTGGGGCACGAGCCAGCGCTGCTTCTGCGCCTCGGTTGCCCATTGCATGAGCGTCAGCGAGTTCAGCCCGACATGGACGCTCTGGACGACGCGGAAGGCCGTGTCCGCGCGCTCGAGCTCCTCGCAGATGATCGCGAAGCTCAGGTAGTCCATCCCCGAGCCGCCCCAGGCCTCGTGGATCGGGGCGCCGAGCAGCCCGAGCTCGCCCATTCGGGCGAAGACCTCGCGGTGGACCTCGCCCTTCTCGTCCCACTCGCGGATATGCGGCAGGATCTCGTTCTCGGCGAAGTCGCGGACGGTCTGCTGGACGAGCCTGTTCTCGTCGGTCAGGCGGAAGTCGATGGACACGGATACCTCGATCGGCTGGTCGTGATGGGCGCCCCGGAATGATGCCACCGCGAGCGACGGAGGTGGCCCCCTATACTCGCCACCCATGACCGACTCGCCCGACTCCCTCGATCTCGCCGCACTCGCCGACGGCCACCTGACGCCGGTCCTGGGACGGTATTTCGAGCGTTCCTGGAGCCACGGGATCGGCCATCGCCTGTACGACACGGCAGGCAAGGCCTACCTGGACTTTGCCAACGGGATCGCGGTGACGGCGCTCGGCCATGCCCATCCGGCGGTGTCCGCGGCCATCCACGCCCAGGTGGACCGGCTCATCGGGCCGACCGGGGCGATCGGCTATTCGGAGCCGGTCGTCCGGCTCGTGGACCGGCTCGCGGCCACGCTGCCGGACCCGATCGATTCCATCTTCCTGCTCAACTCCGGGTCCGAGGCGATCGACGGGGCCATGAAGCTGGCCCGCCGCGTGACCGGGCGGCCGGCGATCATCGCCTTCGCGGGCGCCTTCCACGGCCGCACGTACGGGGCGACCTCGATGACCAGCTCATCGCCGAACTACCGGCGCGGCTACGACCCGATGGTGCCCTCGATCTACTTCGCCCCGTTCCCCCAGGTCTGGCGCGATTTCGACGGTGACGAGGCGCGCGCCTCGGACGCAGCGCTGGAGCACCTGCGATCGATGCTCACGAGCATTGCCCCTGCCTCGAGCGTCGCGGCGATCTTCGTCGAGCCCGTCCAGGGCGAAGGTGGCTACCTGCCGGGTCCAGTCCGGTTCCTGCGCGGGCTCCGCGAGATCTGCGATGAACACGGAATCCTGCTCGTTGCCGACGAAGTCCAGACGGGCTATGGACGGACCGGGAGGATGTGGGCCTTCGAGCATGCCGGCATCGTGCCGGACGTCGTGTGCATCGCAAAGGCCATCGCGAACGGCCTCCCGCTGTCGGCGATCGCCACGTCGCGGGCCCTCCAGGAGCGGTGGGGCCGAGGCGCGCACGGCTCGACCTATGGTGGAAACCCCG
>SCTE01000447.1 GCA_004298915.1 Chloroflexota bacterium
CCCAACCGTGACCGGCATCCGGGATATCCCGCTCGTCGCGCTACGGGAAACGGTGATCTTTCCCGAGATGATCGTCCCGCTCCAGGTTGGCCGCGAGAAGAGCGTCAACGCGCTCAACGCCGCGGTCGCCGAGGGGTCGCCGATCGCACTCGTCACCCAGCGTCAAGCCGAGCAGGAGGAGATCAGCGATCCCTCCGAGCTGTACACCGTTGGCACCCTGGCCAAGATCGCCCAGGTGGTCCAGCTGCAGGACGGCACCGTCCGAGCGATCGTCCAGGGCCAGGGACGCCTGCGTGTCCACGGCTTTGCGTCGACCGATCCGTACCTGCGCGCCCGGATCGAGGACGTGCCCGACGAGAACCCGGGCGGCCTCGAGGTCCAGGCGCTGATGCGGACGGTCCAGGCCCAGATCGAGCAGTACGTCGCGAGCGGGGCGCCCGTCCCGCCCGAGGCGGCCGTCGCCGCGCGCAACATCAGCGAACCCGGGCTGCTGGCCGACATGGTCGCCTACAGCCCGGACATGACCACCGAGCAGCGCCAGGAGATGCTCGAGACGATCGACACCGTCGCGCGCCTCAAGCTCGTCTCGAACTTCCTCGCGCACCAGGTCGAGATCCTCGAGCTCAAGGGCCGGATCCAGTCCGAGGTCAAGTCCGAGATGGACAAGACCCAGCGCGAATACATCCTGCGCGAGCAGCTCAAGGCGATCCAGCGCGAGCTGGGCGAGGACGACCCGCAGCAGGCCGAGATCAACGAGCTGCGCGACAAGGTCGAAGCCGCCGGCATGCCGGATGAGATCAAGACCCGGGCGATCAAGGAGATCGACCGGATGAGCCGGATCCCCTCGGCCTCGCCCGAGGTCGGCGTCATCCGCACGTACGTGGACTGGCTGATCGGCCTGCCCTGGAACGTGTCGACCGACGACCAGCTCGACATCAAGGAGGCCGCCCGGATCCTCGACGAGGACCATTACGGGCTGGACAAGATCAAGGAACGGATCCTCGAGTACCTCGCCGTGCGCACCCTCGCCGACGAGATCCGCAGTCCGATCCTGGCATTCGTGGGACCGCCCGGCGTCGGCAAGACGAGCCTCGGCAAGAGCATCGCCCGGGCGATGGGCCGCAAGTTCGTGCGGATGAGCCTCGGCGGCATCCACGACGAGGCCGAGATCCGCGGCCACCGGCGCACCTACATCGGCGCCCTCCCCGGCCGGATCGTCCAGAGCATCAAGACCGCCGGGACCAACAACCCGGTGTTCATGCTCGACGAGGTCGACAAGATCGGGATGGACTTCCGGGGCGACCCGAGCTCAGCCTTGCTCGAGGTCCTCGATCCCGAGCAGAACAACACCTTCCAGGACAATTACCTCGAGGTGCCGTTCGACCTGAGCAAGGTCCTGTTCATCGCCACGGCCAACCTGCTTGACCCGATCCCGCCGGCCCTCCGCGACCGGATGGAGATCGTTCAGCTGCCCGGCTACACCGAGCAGGAGAAGATCGGGATCGGCAAGCGCTTCCTCATCCCGAAGCAGATGCACAACCACGGCCTCAAGGACAAGCACATCGAGATCACCGACGAGGCGATGACCGAGCTGGTTCGCTCGTATACGCACGAGGCCGGCGTCCGGAACCTCGAGCGCGAGTTGGCCAACGTCATGCGCAAGGTCGCCCGCCAGGTGGCGGAGGGCCGCAAGCGCAAGACCGTCGTCGATTCGAAGAAGCTGGCCGACTTCCTCGGACCACAGCGGTTCGAGTACGGCGAGCTGGAATCCGAGGACCAGACGGGCTCGGCGACGGGGCTTGTGGTCACGGAGGTCGGCGGCGACGTCGTCGCCATCGAGGTCACCCGGATGGAGGGCCGCGAGGACTTCATCCTGACCGGCCAGCTCGGTGAGGTCATGCGCGAGTCGGCCCGTGCCGGCCTGTCGTGGACCCGCGCCAACGCGCCGGCGCTCG
>SCTE01000576.1 GCA_004298915.1 Chloroflexota bacterium
CCGGGCCGCGCGCCGGTATGATAACCGACGCGCACGTTGGCGGCCTGACCGATGCCGAGCGGCACCATGAACATGAGCGCCGCCACGTTTAGGCTGATCTGATGGGCGGCAAGGGCAGTCGCGCCGACGATTCCCATCAACAGGCCGCCGGCAAAGAACAGCATCGTCTCCACGCCAATCGTGATGGCGATGGGCCAGCCCAGGTGCAAAAGCTCGCGCACAAGCGGCCACTCCACCGTCCCCCACAGACGAAACCGTTTGAGCGCGAGGATGCGCCCCATGCCCACGGCGGTCGCCCCCATCTGGCACCATAATGTGATCGCGCTGGCCATGGCGGATCCCACATAGCCCATGTTCGGTAGGCCGAAGGCGCCGTGCATGAGGCCGTAATTCAAGAATCCATTCATGATCAGGGCGGTCACTGTCACGGTCATGATCAGCTGCGGCCGGTCCATGGCGGCGAGATACGCGCGTTGCACGGCCATCCACATGGCGGGAAGCGTGCCCCACAATAGAATGCGTTCGTAGGGGCTCACCGCCGCGGCGAGGGCGGCGGGCTCATGGACCGCGCGGAGGATCGTCTCAGCCTGGCTCAAAACCGCCATGAGCGGCAGCGCGGCGCATGTGGCGACCAAGACGCCCGCGCGCAGTGCCGGCGCGATACGGCTTTCATCCCCGGCGCCGCGGGCGTGGGCCACCAGGATGGACACCGCCGATACCATCCCTTGCAGCAAGGAGAGGATGGTGAAGAACAGCATGGCGCCGAGGCCGCCAGCGGCCAGCGCATCCCGGCCGAGGCCGCCCAGCAGTACCGTGTCCGTGGTGCCCATGCCGATCTGCGCGATCTGGGCGGCGGCGATGGGCGCCGCAAGGCGCAAGGTCGCGCGCATCTCGTCGGCAAAACGGAGATGGTGGGCGGATGAAAGGTTTGCGGTGGTGGCAGTCATCGTACGATCTTTCATCTCGAGTAGCCTGGCGGCACCTCGAGAGATGACCGCCGGATTTAGGGAATCGGGGTTTGGAAAATGGGGCGCATGACGCCCACGGTCCCGTCACCCAGGGGCGGTCGCATAACGGCCACGGAACAAATGGCGTTAGAGCAAGCGACCGGAAGAGCGGCGCGGTTCGCGCGATGCGTGATCATGGAAACGGCCCTCCTCTTAAAATGCGTGGGAAGCGACTGATAATCCTGCACCGGTTCGCTGTCAACTTGCGATAGAGTTTTGTAGCGTGCCGGACGGAGGAGAGTGCCATGCAGCGGCATCTGGTTCACATCGTCTGCGGTTCGACCGGAGCCGGCAAAACCACATACGCGATAAAGCTTTGCGACCGCATTGGCGCGGTCAGGTTTTCCATCGACGAATGGATGACGGCGCTGTTCTGGATGGATAGCGCGCAACCTATTGATCCGGCATGGGCCATGGCGCGGGTCCTACGTTGTAACGCTCAGATCTGGGAGACGGCGTTGCGTGTTACGGCGCGGGATGTTCCGTGCGTGCTGGACCTTGGTTTTAGCCAAGCCGATAGCCGTGTGCGAATCGCGAACCTTACCCGCGACGCCGGGCTTTCGGTTCAACTTCACTTCATCGACGTACCGTTGGAAGAACGCTGGCGGCGCGTGGAGGCCAGAAACGCTGCCAAGGGCGACACCTATCAGCTTCAGTTCGATGTCACGCGCGAGATGTTCGACTATGTCGAGACGTTGTGGGAGCCGCCCACCGATGCGGAGATGGGGGAGTGGAATGGCGTGCGGGTGTCTTCTTAGAGCGTGATGCGCGAGGCGAGTAATTTCCCTCCGCCGTCATTCCCGGGCTTGTCCCGGGAATCCAGGGTTACGAAGCTGGACGGCTACCTCGGAGCCGGCATTTTCCGCAGCGTACCGAGTCTCACAAGCTCTGGG
>SCTE01000448.1 GCA_004298915.1 Chloroflexota bacterium
CTCGCCCCACGGGAATCGATATCGGAGCGGGGCGATGTCGATCCAGTGGTCCGCATGCATGTGACCGACGACCAGCCCGTCCAGGGCGGCGGCGCCGATGGATGCCTCGAGGCGCGAGGCGATCCCGCTGCCGATGTCGAACAGGACCGAGGTGGTCTCCGTCTGGACGAGGATCCCCGAAGCCGCCGTCTCCGCGACGGGTCGGGCGGTTCCCGTCCCGAGGACGGTCAGGCGCATGCAGTTCCTCCGGTGCGTGCGCCCCGTCGGCGCGTCCGACGGATGGTGGCACGGCCGGCCGTTCCCGTGTTGGCGATTGGGCGCACGAACCGCCCCGGCATCAGCGAAGCCTCGCGAGGAGGACGGCGGCGGCGAGGAGCGCGGCGCGCGAGCGGCCCATGGGCCCGGCAATGAACGCCAGCCGCCGTTCCACGTGCTCGCCCCCCGGATCCACCAGCGCGATGGTCACCGCCATGTCACCGCCGGACGTGGTCGCCCGCACGGCCAGGCCGACGTCGGCGCCCGAGGACGCGCGAACGGCCTGCGCATCGTCCAGGAGCCCGTCCCGCCCCGAGGCCGAGTCGCCCACGGACGGGGTCTCGTCGGCGCTCGCGCCGGCCGGCGCGATCGTGGACAGGACCATGGGGAGGCGATCGCCGAGGCCCTCCGAAAGCAGCGCGGGCAAGGCTCCGCGGAGCCCGGTCTCGTGGATTGCCAGCGACCACCCGCGGGTGTCGAGCGCCTCGGCGATCGCCTGGGGCCACGTCGTATCGCCGCGTCCCCAGACGTGATCGCCGATGCGGGCGATGACCTCGCGCTCGGCCGCCGCCAGCAGCGCGGCCGGATCCGAAGCGGGCCCCGGTGCATCGCCTTGGAGTCGCGGGCCATGGTCTGGGGGCCCGGCGGCCGCCTCGGGCCTTGCCGAGATCCGGATGTCCACACCGTCCGCCCGAGCGTAGGTCGCGATGGTCGGGTTGGCCCCGCGATCCAGGAGCGACCCGAGTCGCTCGGCGATCGCCGATTCGCCCAGGCCCGTGGTCCTCAGCGTGACGGTCGCCGTGGCCACGCCGAGCCCGCGCGTCCGGAGCCGTGGCAACGCCCAATCCGACCACATCGGGCGGAGCTCCCGGGGCGGCCCGGGGAGCGCGACGATCACCTGGCCATCGGGAAGGTCGACCCACCATCCCGGGGCCGTCCCGTTGCCATTCGGAATGGGCGTGGCCGAGGGGAGGACCCAGGCCTGCTTGAGGTTGACGGCCGGAAACGAGATGCCGCGCCGTTCGAAGAGCCCACGGAGCCAGGCCTCGAGGTCCGGATCCACCGACGGCGTCTCGCCGATCGCGGCCGCGATCGATTCGCGGGTCAGGTCATCGGGGGTGGGCCCGAGGCCACCGGTCGAGACGACGAGGTCTGCTCGCCCGATGGCGGCCGCGAACGCGTCGCGGACGGACGGCAGGTCGTCGGGCAGGGCCGTCATCCGCAGGACCTCGACGCCCTCGGCGGTCAGCGAGGCGGCCAACTCGCCGCTGTTCGTGTCTCGGGTCTCGCCGACGGTGAGCTCGGAGCCGATGGACAGGAGCTCGGCCCGCAGGATCGTTCGCATCGGGGCGATGGTATCGCCGGCCGACCCGTTCCGGGGCGACACGGGGACCCGAACCGCTGCTCGACGTCACGAGCCCTGACACCTCGGACCCTGACGACCGGACCCGAAGCTGCGATCCGGCCCGACGCTGCGATCCGGCCCGACGCTGCGATCCGGCCCGACGCTGCGATCCGGCCCGACGCTGCGATCCGGCCCGACGCTGCGA
>SCTE01000449.1 GCA_004298915.1 Chloroflexota bacterium
CAGCCAGGATGTCGGGGCGGACGCCCCAGTGATCCACCCCGAACCATCGACCTGTGCGACCGAACCCGGTCATGACCTCGTCCGCGATGAGGAGTACGCCGTGCCGACGGCAGACCTCGGCGATAGCCGGCCAGTACCCGTCCGGCGGAACGGCCGCGGCCAGGGTCGCACCGACGATGGGCTCGGCCACGAACGCGGCCACGGTCCCGGGCTCCGCCGCGACGATGGCACGATCGAGCTCCGCGGCCAGTTCCTCGGCATCGCCGAGGGCGTTCGATCCCGGGAGGCCCGCCCGGTAGGGATAGGCGGCCGACACGTGCCGGAACCGGCCGAGCCAGCCCTCGTACGGCCGCCGGAGCGACCTGCGCCCGGACAGGTCGAGCGCGCCGAGGGTGTTGCCGTGGTAGCTCGACCATCGCCCGATCACGATCCAGCGGTCCTTCTCGCCACGGGCGAGGTGGTACGCGCGGGCCATCTTGAGCGCGGTCTCGATGGCCTCGGACCCGCCGCTGACGGGATAGAGGCGTGGATCATCCATGGGCAGGTGCGGCCCGATCGCGGCCGCATAGGCTTCGGTCCTTTCGGTGGTGAACGCGCTTCCGTGGGCATAGCTCAGGCGGGCGGCCTGGGCCGCCATGACATCGGCGATCGAGCGGCGGCCGTGGCCGACGCCGACCACGATGGCGCCGCCTGCGGCGTCGAGGTAGGCGCGGCCGTCGGCATCCCAGATCGTGCTGCCTTCGGCCCGGACCGCGACCGGTGGCGCGGGATCGTGCGCACGTCCGAAGATGCGACCCGTCATGGTCGGTCGAAGTCTCGGAGGGTCAGGTGCACGCGCTGATTGTACGGGCGGCGCGAGCGTGACAGCGCTGCGGCGCGAGCGTGACAGCGCCCCGGGGGAAGGGACCCGGGGCGCTGCAGCCGCCCTGGCGGCGGCAAAGGTTGGTGGGCCGGCGCGTCCGCGCGCCCGGGTGACGAACGCGCCGGCCCGGCGGATGCGGAGGTCAGACGCGGCCCTTCGGCACCGTGTGGAAGTACGTCTTGTTGAAGACGATCTTCCCGAGGTGCCAGAGCGCGTTCGGCTTCGGGGGCACGGGCGGATGGTCGTAGTCGAACCGGAGGAGGGTGCCCTTGCCGTCCCCGATCTCGAAGAAGCACATCACGTTGCCCTCGTAGGTGGCGTGCTTTCCGCTCGGAGCCCGACCCTCGACGGCCGCGGCGATGGCCTCCACGACCACCGGGGCCTCGAAGTGGGCCGTCGAGCCGGCCTTCGACAGCGGCAGGTCCGTGGCGTCACCCAGGGCATAGACGTTGGGCCGGCCGCCCACGCGGAGCGTGAAGCGATCGGTCGGCAGCCAGCCGCCGGGCGCGGGTGCGAGACCCGAGTCCATGAGGAACTGCTGGCCCTTGTGCGGCGGCACCAGGATCAGGAGGTCGTACGCCAGCTCCTCGCCCTCGAGGCTCTGGACCACCTTCCGCTCGGGATCGATCGTCTCCACGTTGAAGAATGTGTGGAGCTCGATCCCCTTCTCCTCCAGGATCGGGGTTGCCATCTCGCTGACCGACTCGATCGTGAACGCTCGCCCGATCGACGATGCGTAGTGCATCTCCGTCTTGTCGCGAAGCCCACGCTCGCGAAGTTCGGCTTCGATGAGGAAGGCGACCTCGAGTGGCGCCGGCGGGCACTTGTAGGGCATCGAGGCGATGCCGATGACGATCCTGCCCCCGGTGAACGCATCGAGCGCCTTGCGCAGCTTCAGGGCCGCGTCGGCGGTGTAGAAGTGGTGCGCCTCGGTCGGAAAGTGCTCGATCGCCTCGGGCAGGATGCGGGCCCCGGTCGCCAGGACGAGGTGGTCGTACGGCAGCGCGGCACCGCCGACGATGTGCACGGTCTTCGCGGCCTCGTCGACCCGATCGACCGTGCCGATGAAGAGGCGCACGCGGTCGTCGAGGAGCGCGCGTTCACGCTTCTCGAGCTTTTCGGCCCGCTCGCCGCCCATCGCGATGTACATGAAACCGGGCTGGTAGACGTGGGCGCCGGTCGCGTCGACCACCGCCACTTCGACCTCGCCGCGATCGATGCGCCTGCGGAGCTTGCGGGCGAGCAGGTTCGCCGTCAGCGTCCCACCCACCCCGCCACCCAGAATGAGAATGCGGTCCATCTCGATCACCGGGCCTTTTCGACGAGGATCTGGTCGTAGCCGTCGAGCGCCTCGACGGTGATCAGCCGATGACCGGCCTTCTCCACCCACTTGGGGATGTCGACCTTGGAGCCCTTGTCCGAGGACAGGACGGCGAGGACGTCGCCGACCTGGGCCTCGCGGATGCCGCGGATGAGCTCCATCAGTGGTCCGGGGCAGAAGCTGCCGCGGGCGTCGATCGTTCGCGTCGCGACCGGGGTTGTCTCAAGCATGTCTCGGTTCCCTTCCCGGGCCGCAGCGCGACC
>SCTE01000450.1 GCA_004298915.1 Chloroflexota bacterium
CGCCAAAAGGTGCACTCTTGTGCCGACGGGTTCCGACAGGCCGAGGGAGGGGGATCGTGACCGAGAGCCCAGCGGTTGGGGGCGAGGGCTCCGATCCGCCGAACTCAACCCAGCCGAGGTTGGCTGCCCGGGACGCGAACTCCCTCATCGAGGCCGAGCTCGCTTCTAGGCTCGATTCGCTCCAAGCGACCGCCGGGTCGGACGTGCTGGCGTATTTCGGTCCAATCGTCGACGACACCCACGACCTCGTCCGTGTGGCGTTGGACGACCTGGACAACAAGTCGAACAAGCTGAGCGTGGTGCTAGAGACGACGGGCGGCTACGCCGAGTCGGCTGAGCGCTTTCAGCGCCTGTTTCGCCACAACTACCAGATCGTCGACTTCATTGTTCCAGGCTACGCAATGTCGGCGGGAACTGTCCTCGTGATGTCCGGCGACGAAATATGGATGGACTACTCGTCGGTCCTTGGACCGATCGACCCACAGGTTCGCCGCGCTGACGGACAGATGGTTCCCGCACTGGGCTACATCGAGAAGTATCGCGAGCTGATGCGCAAGGCGGCGAAGGGAGGGCTGAACACCGCCGAAATGATGTATCTCGTCCAGAAGTTCGACCCTGCGGACATCGCCCAGTACGAGCACGCACAGAAGCTCTCGATCGCGCTGCTGAAGGACTGGTTGGTCCAGTACAAGTTTCGCAACTGGACGACGACAGACTCTGGCCGTCTAGTCACGCCGGCAATGCGGACCGCACGGGCCCAAGAAATCGCTCGGAAGTTGACTGACACGCGACTTTGGCACTCGCACGGCCGCAGTATCCCGATGAGTGTGCTCACGTCAGAGAACATCAAGCTCCGGATCCAGGATTTCGGAGCCGATCCCAAACAAAACAGCGCCGTGCGCGAGTACTACATTCTTCTGAAGGACTACATGATCCGGCGCGGACATCAGGTGATTTGGCACACTCGAAGAGGGCATCATGGCCGCTAGGAAACGCTCGTCGTTCGAAATGCTGATCGCGCGCAATCCCAAAGTGGATCTCGGCAAGCTACGCGCCGCCGAAACCGCTTTGAGGGAGCTGCGCAGCCGTGGCCTGCCGGTCCCGGATGCCTCAGTGACGACGCCAATTGGCAAGGCCTCACTCAATTCCATGTCGAGTCATGTATCCGATCTTGCAGGGGAGCAGACATAACTTAACTTATCGGAAGTCATAGTCACGACTCAACCGGGGGTCAACAGTGCTCTGTGATGGAGCCCGGATTGGCGCCGCTTAGGCTGCGAGGACCTCGACGTCGTACGACATGATGGCGGAGTTCCTGGTGACGATGACGGCGTCGAGCCGGAGCGCCTGGGCGACGAGCAGACGATCGAAGGGGTCCCGGTGGTGCATTGGGAGTCGAGCGGCGGCCGCGCCGTCCTGGCCCGAGACCGGCAGGCATGAGAACCCTTCGAGATCGATAACGTGCAGCAGATCAAGTGGAGCGATCAATTTCCCGGCAGCCCGCTTGATTTCGAGCTCCCAGACCGTCGCCGCGGAGACGATGACGTCATTCGAGGGATCCGATATTGCCGCTCGGGCCTCCGGAGTCAGGGTTGACTCGTTCCGAGCCCACCACAGGAATGGATGGCCATCGAGCACCAGGATCACTCTGGTGAGCCTTCGAAGTCGCGTGCAATGTCGGCGTCCGCAGCGTCAAAATCGGGCGCGATCGTGATCTGATCACGCCAGCGCCCGGGAATCCGAGGTGTTGTTCGATCCCTGTAGCCAATCAGTCGAGCCACCGGACGACCGGCTCGGGCGATCACGACCTCCTCGCCTGCCTCCACCCGCTCGATCAGGCGCGAGAGGTGCGTCTTCGCCTCGTGGATGTTGACTGCGTTTCCCATGCGCGAAACCGTACCGCGATGACCAGTGTTAGTCAAGGTTAGTCTCTTGGCGCCGTCAAGGGCTTTTGAGCCTTGCGTTGCCAGCACGGGTACATACTCCTGAGGGATCGGCGGTGGTCCTGGTCGCGAGTTGTGAGGGCAACATGGCGAGTCTGAGGCGAGCTGCGGCCCGGTTCGAGCCGCTCCTGGTCGTGCTCATGGCCGCGGCCTGCACGGGCGCCCCGCCTCCGCCGACCGGTGGACCCGCGAGTCCGTCCCCGGGCACGTCGGCGCCCATCGGTCCTGGCGACTGCCCGAACTACGTCGACATCGTCGAGACAGGTCCGGACCCGACGGATTTCTCCGAGAACGGGCCGGTGGTGCGTGATCAGGGGCGCCTCCAGGGCGACGTGGCGGCGATGCAGACCTATGGCAGCGCCCATCCGGACGAGTTCACGTCGGTCCGGTTCGAGAACGCACCCTGGGTGCGGCTGGTCATCGGCTTCACGGGTCACATCCAGGAGCACTGCGCCGCACTTCGGTCGATCCTCGAGTTCCCGGACGAGTTCCAGGTCGTTCGGTTGCCCAAGACTGCCACGGAGCTCGAGGATATCCAGCAGGCCATCGTGGCCCTCGCCGGACAGCACCTCCGAGCCGTCGGGATCGGGGCAGAGACGATCGACGTCCAGCTCCGCGCAGACGGAATCGAGATCGCCAGGCAGATTCATGCGACCTACGGTGACCTGCGGGTCATCCAGGTTGGATTCCTGCCGTACCCGGACCCGGCATCGGCTCGTGTCGACTGCTCAGGCATCTTCAAGGACGTCATCACCGACACAACGCTGCGGGCGACCGCTCGTCTCGAGGTGACCCAGGTCGTTACCGGTGCGGACTTTCGCGGATCTGTGACGATCACGAATGCCGGCTCCGATCTCGTGGACTTCGAGTCCGGCGATCCCATGACGGCCGTCCTTTACCAACGCGGAACCGACGAGGTCGTCGGCGCCTATGAAGGTGGTATCGGCGGTGTCGGGACCGGTGGGACGCTCGGGCCGGGCGGGACGATCGACATCGGCGTGCTCGGTGGGACCGCAAGCTGCGATCCATCACTCGGCTATGCCCTGCCGCCGGGCCTCTACGACGTGCGCGTTCCGGTCGAGCAGTACGCCCACCCGGACCCGAATGGCGTGGTCGTCACCTACCTCCTGTCAGATCCCGTTCCGCTCGAGATCACGCCCTAGGTTCGCGCCGCCGGCGCGACGTTGCTGCCGGTCAGGATCACGAGGGCCGGACCGTCGCGACGCCGATCGGCGAGCACGCCGGCCCACGAGGCCGCTGCCGCGCCTTCCACGGTGATCCCGGTCGCGGCGGTCAGCTGCGCCTGGGCCGCGCGGAGCTGGTCCTCGGACACGAGGATGAGCTCGTCGACCCGCCCGACCATCATGTCCAGGGCCTCCGGGATGGGCACGCGACAGGCGATGCCCTCGGCGTAGGTGGCGGCCTCGGTCGTCTCGACAACCTCGCCCGCTTCCCACGACTGGACCATCGAAGCGGCTCCGGCCGCGGCAACACCCACGATGCGGCAACCCGGGGCCGCGTGACGCAGCCACGCCCCAACGCCGACGATCAGCGCGCCGTTGCCGAGCGGGACGTAGGCGGTCGTGATGGCGGGCAGGTCGCCGGCGGCGATGCCGTCGGTCACCTCGAGGGCCAGGGTTGCCGCACCGGCGGCCACGCGCGGATCGGCCCCGTCGAGGAGCAGGAAGGCCCCTTGAGCGCTCGCGTAGGCCTCGGACGCCTCGCGGGCCGCATCGAAGTCTCTCCCCTGCTGGATGACCGTCGCGCCGAATCGGCGCATCCGGTTCAGTTTCGTCGGATTCGCGTGCTCGTCGGCGAAGATCACCGCCGGAACCCCGTGGGCCCGTGCTGCGAAGGCAACGCCCTGCCCGAAGTTCCCGGTCGATGCCGCGACCACCGCCCGACCGGACCCGATGGTCCCCTCCCCTGCCAGGCCGGCGATGGCTAGCCAGGTCCCGCGGCCCTTGAAGGCGCGGATCGGGTTCACGGTCTCGACCTTCAGGACGACGTCGATCCCCGCCAGGTCCGACAGGCCCTCATGAACGAATTGCGGGCTGTTCCTAAACGCCGGGTGGATGTGCTGGACGGCAGCACGGATCGCATCGGGTTCGAGTTGGGGGTCGTGTCGGGCACGGAATGGCACGGTCAGGGCCTGTGCTGGGGAAAAGGAAACGCCCGAAGGAACCGCCTCTCGATCCTGCGTCCCTTCCGCCACGAGAGCTGCTCAGGCGTGGCACCCTTGCAACACTGGTCAGTCGGCCGATCGTGTGAGGCCCCTTCGGGCAAGACCTACAGTACTAGGACCGTCCTGGTTTCCGTAACCCGAGTTATCCACGACTTTTCGCGATCGAGGTCGATTCTGGGGCAGTCATCCACAGATGATCCACGGTCCGTGGTCGTCGCCGGGATCGCGGTCGGAGCTGACCGCGCACGACCCGGGCACACGAAAACGCCCAGAGAAACCTTGATCCCTAGTCGTTCCATCGCACCGGATGCAAGCACCTGGCGCGACTGGGATCGATGCAAGCACCGACCGGATCGCTAGTGGTTCGCGGCCCCTCTGGGCAAGACCAACAGTACCTGCCGGGCGGCCAGTCCAGGAAGGCCCTTTATCCACGAGTTTCGCGGTTGCGGTCCGATTCCGGCCGTTCCGTCCACAGCCGGTCCACGACGTCGGGGCGATCGTCTGCCACCTCGGCCGCGCCCCGCGATGTGAAGGCGCTGGGTTCGGATCCGGCTGCGCATGGCCGCGTAGCGGACGATGACCGGGCGAGCACACGAAAACGCCCGGAGAAACCACTCCCCTTCCCGGTCCCTCCCGCCTGGTGCAAGCACCTGGCGCTTGGTGGTCACTGCAAGCACTGACCTGACCGTTCTGGTTCGTTGCCTCTCCGGGCAAGACCTACTGTACCCCGCGCCCTCCAGGCCCCGATACCCACTTATCCACGACTTTCGTCGTTCGAAGGCCGGATTCGAGTTCACCGTCCACACGACATCCACGACGGAGGCGGCGGTGGCGACCAAAAGGGCCCGTTCTCGTGCCGGTCGCGGCGCCGGCCTGCCGGCATCGAGGTCGAGAATTCGACCCGGCTGTCAGCCGGCGCGAGCGACCCGTGGCGTCGTCGACAGCGCCAGCTTCTCCTCGAAGCGACGGGCGGCGAGCTCGAGCTCGTCGAGATGCGCCGACAGGACCCGGCGCGCCTCTTCGGCCGCGGCGTCGAGTCCGGTCAGCTCGAAGATCTTCCAGTGGTTGAGGATCGGCATGAGGACGTCGTCGCGGTGGATCCGGATGTCGTAGATGCCCGCCTTGGCAATCGCGGCGGCCTTGCGCAGGAATCCGGGGATCCCGTTGCCGGGCATCTGGAACGCCAGGACCTCGGCCACGATCGCCTGGACCGCCCGCGAGGGCTGGATCTTGAGCGCCGCGCCCAGGATGTCCCGGTAGAAGACCATGTGGAGGTTCTCGTCGGCCGCGATCCTGGTCATGATCCGGTTCGCCACGGGATCGTCGGAGTACTTGCCGGTGTTCTTGTGCGAGATGCGCGTGGCGAGCTCCTGGAACGCGACGTAGGCAAGCCCGCGCAGGGTATCGACGGTGCTCCGGTCGTAGCCGTTCATCAGCTGCGTCATCCGGCCGCGCTCGAGGGCGATCGGGTCGAGGTTGCGGGTGACCGTGAGGTAGTCGCGCAGGACGATCGCGTGACGGCCCTCCTCCGCGGTCCATCGCCCGATCCAGTTGATCCAGGCGCCGTCCCCGGCCCCGAACATCCCGTGGATCAGGCGGTGGTAGGAGGGCAGGTTGTCCTCGGTCAGGAGGTTGACCTCGAACGCGGTCTGAGCGACCCCGGTCAGGCGCGGCTGGTCCGGCGTCCAGGGCTCCTTGTCGAAGTCGCGGCCGAGCCGGTACGGGATGTAATCGTGCGGGAACCACTCCTCGGCAACCTTGGCGTGTCGGTCATACAGCCGCGCGGCCTCGGGCTCGAGCTCGAACAGGAGGGCCTGGTCGGCGTGGAGGTCCTGGGGCGGGGAATCAGTCATGTGGGTGCACTCCGGGGCCGCGGCCCCCGATGTGGACGCCATCTACTCGACCGGTCTGGCCGCAAGGGTACGCCCCGACCACGACCTCGACCGGAAACTCCGTGCGGACCTGCACCTAGGGTGGGGCGTCGTCCTCGAGCGCCCACTCGGACGGCGACGCGAGCGCCGGCACTCCGCGGTCATCCGCGGCCGGCCCTGTCCCCTGCCCGGCGAGGGACGAAACGGACATGATCGAGAGGTCACCGGCGATGACCAGCGCCGCGCTCACCTTGCGTCCGGTCGGGATGGCGCGGCGGGTCAGGATCTCCGGGATCGGACTGTCGTGGACGACCAGCACGAAGTCCGAGGCCCACGGCAGCGAGATGGGTCGCACTCCGGCACCGTCCACGACGTTGCCATCAACCCGTGCGCCGTCCGATTCGGGGTGGAGGGTCAGCATCCCGCTCGCGTTGACCAGTTCGAGCCGCGTGAATCGACCCTCGGCGGACTGCTCGTACAGGAGCGCGAGGACGAGGCGCCCATCCGGATCGATGGTGCTCGATCGCCAGCGCCGACCCCGCCGGCCATCGGCTACGGACCAGAGCAGCGTCCGGCCGTCCGGAAGGAGGCCACGACCGGCGCGCCGGAGCCAGTCCGTCATGGGGCGGCGGGCACCTCGGCCTCGTCGAGCGATTCCGCCCATTGCGCGGCCACGCGCTCGAGCTCGATGGCCAGGACCGGCGCGACCCGGCCGCTCACGCGGACGTCGCGGGCGAGGTAGTCGAGCTCGACCGTGCCACGTTCCCGGATCCGGGCCAGCAGCTCGCCGGCCGTGTAGGGCACGTGGACATCGACGTCGACCCAGAGCGAGGCCAGGAGGGCGGACAGCGCCGTCTTGAGCGTGTCGATGCCGTAGCCGGTGAGGGCGGACACGAAGACCGCCCCGGCAATCGTCGGAGCATGGCCGGCGCCATCGGCGGCCGCCGCTTGAACGAGGTCCGACTTGTTGAACACGACCAGCCGGGGCTTGTCGCCGGCACCGAGGTCATCGAGGACGGTCTGGACCGTCGCCCGATGCTCGGCGAAGTGGGCATCAGAGGCATCGACGACCTCGATGAGGACGTCCGCGCGATTGACCTCCTCGAGTGTCGCCCGAAATGCGTCCACCAGCTGGTGGGGCAGCTTGTGGATGAACCCGACCGTGTCGGTGATGATCGCGGCCTGGCCGTCCCCGAGCTTGACCTGCCGGCTCGTCGGATCGAGCGTCGCGAAGAGCTTGTCCTCGGCAAGGGCCACGACCGACCCGACGAGCGTGTTGAGGAGCGTGGACTTGCCGGCGTTCGTGTAGCCGACGATGCCGACCGTGGCCATGAGCCGCCGATCGCGTCCGCGCGCCGCCGTCTCGCGGTTCTGGCGGACCTCGTCCACGCGGGCCTTCATCTTCTTGATCCGGTCACGGATCAGGCGCCGGTCCGTCTCGAGCTGCGATTCTCCGGGGCCGCGAGAACCGATGCCGCCCTGCGTTCGCGACAGGTGCGTCCACAGTCGCGTCAGGCGCGGGAGCTGGTATTCGAGTTGGGCGAGCTCGACCTGGAGCCGCCCCTCGTGCGTCCGGGCATGCATGGCGAAAATGTCCAGGATCAGCCGACTTCGATCGATGACCTTGACGTTGAGCAGGCTCTCGAGCGACTTCTGCTGGCCGGGCGACAGCTCGTCGTCAGCGACGAGGAGGTCGAACTGCGTCTCGTTCTTCGCGGCGACGAGTTCCTCGGCCTTGCCCTTGCCCACGTACCAGTTGGGATCGATGTGGCGGCGGTTCTGCCATTCGGCGCCGACGACCTCGGCCCCGGCCGTCGTAGCCAGATTGGCGAGCTCGACGAGCGAGTCCTCGGCCGTCCAGCCCGCGTCGGATCCGGTGTCGACGGCAACGAGGAACGCCTTCTCGACGGGCGGTGCGAGATCGATGGCAGCATGGCGTGGCACGGCAGGAGGATACGCGGCGCGACCGATCCGCGCGGCTGCGCTAGCCGATGAGACCGTGGGCCACCGCGACGACGTCCCGGTCGAGAGCGGGATCGGAAGCCTCGCGCCACTCGATGCCCGGTTCGGAGCGGAACCAGGTGCGCTGGCGCTTGGCAAAGGCGACCGTGCGCGCGGTGGCGGCCGTGACCGCCTCGTCGATGGTCATGGTCCCGTCGAGGGCGGCCCAGGCCTCGCGATACCCGATGGCGCTGAAGGCGGGCAGGGTCGCGGGATACCGCATCCGCAGCGCCGCCGCCTCATCGAGCAGCCCGCCATCGAACTGGGCCTTGGCGCGGTTCCGGATCCACTCCCCGTGCCGGGCATCCGGGGTCAATCCGATCCACGCCACGGAGCCATCGTAGCCGCGCCGCTGCGGCAGCGGCCCGGCTCCCCCGTCAATCGTTGCGATCTCGAGGGCGCGGACGACCCGTCGGGGATTCCTGAGGTCGATGCCCGCGGCGCGGGCGGGCGCGATGGCGCGCAGCCGTGCCGCGAGCGGTTCGAGGCCGGTATCGAGCAACTCCGCCTCGATCCCGGCCC
>SCTE01000451.1 GCA_004298915.1 Chloroflexota bacterium
CATCGAAGATCGCGAATGCGGACAGGTCCACCAGGCCGGCCCGGTCGCGCATCGCGAGGTGCTCGGCGTTGATGATCGGGCTCCACCAGCGGGAATCCCATTCCGCGGCGCGCGGCATGACCCGCTCGCCGTACTCGGCGAGGAGCGGCTCGTTGGATGCGTACCAGAACGGCCGCTCCCAACCGGCGGCCTCGAACGCGACGGCGCCGAGCTCGGCATGGCGGACCGCAGCGGGCGAGCGCCGGATCGGCCGGTTGCTCTCCCACTGCTCCATCGGGTGGACGATGCCGTAGGTCTTGTTGAAGCCCTCGGTCGTCCGGGCGTTGATGTGCTGCCAGGTCTTGTGGTGGTCGTAGAAGCGGGCGATGTCCGAGCCGTGCGGATCGATCTCGGGCGTGCCGTGGGTCATCCACTCGGCGACGCACTTCGCGATCCCGGGCGCTTCCTTGATCCAGATCGCGGCGACCGACCAGAGGTTCTTCACTTCGGGCGTCTCGCCGATGATCGGGTTGCCGTCCGGGGTGAGACTGAGCAACCCGTTGATCGCGAGCTTCACGCCGACCTTCTCGTCGCCGACGATCGACGGGAAGAGCTCGAGGGCGTCCTCGAGCTGCGGGTCGAAGTCCTCCTGGGTGAACGGGAGCATCGTCGGGGACAGCGCGGACGCCTCGATCGAGGGGATGTCGTCGGGGTCCATGAGGATCGCGCGGTGGGCGTACGAGCCGACCTCGAAGCCGTTGCCGTGCTGGCGCTCGTACATGTTCGTGTCCATGTCCCGCACGATCGGGTAGTCGACCTCGGTCCGGGCATTCGCGAACATCGGGACCGGCCCGATGTCGATCATCTGGTGGACCGCGGGGGTCAGCGGGATCGAGGCACCGGCCATCTTCGCGATCCGCGGGCTCCAGATCCCGCAGGCGATGACGACATACTCGGTGTCGATGTCACCGTGATCCGTCCGGACCCGGGTCACCCGGCCGTTGTCGGTGTCGACCCCGGTGACCTCGACCCCCGCGGCGATCGTGAGGGCGCCCATCTCCTGGGCCATCTGGCGCATGAGCGTGCCGGCCTGGAGCGAATCGACGACCCCAACCCCGGGCGTGTAGAAGCCGCCGAGGATGATCGATTCCTCGATGAACGGGACCATCGCCTTGACCTCGGCCGGGGTCAGCAGGCGAACGCCGTCCACGCCCCACGACTTCGAGGACGCCATCCGCCGCTTGAGCTCCTCCATCCGCTCGGGCGTCCGGGCCACCTCGATGCCGCCGCACTCGTGGTACACGCCCAGCTCGCGGTACTGGTTGGCGCTGTCAATGGTGAAGGCTGCCATCTCCTTGTTGTGGTCGGTCAGGAAGATGAAGTTCGAGGCATGGCCGGTGGAGCCGCCCGGGTTCGGCAGCGTGCCCTTCTCGAGCAGGACGATGTCCCGCCAGCCCAGCTTCGCCAGGTGATAGGCCATGGAGTTGCCGACGATCCCGGCGCCGACGATGACGACCTTTGCGCGCTCCGGCAGCGAAGCCATGTGCTCGATGTCCTCCAGATGTTGATCGTGGCGACCGGCGGGGCCGATGTGCAGCCGGCGTGCCGGACCGTTCGTTGTTCGTTGTCGGCCTGGTCAGGCGAGGTTCATCACGACCGTCTTCATCTCGGTCAGCCGTTCGATGGAGAAGCGTCCTCCGACGCGCCCCATGCCGCTCTGGGATCCCGCGCGGCCGCCGAAGGGCAGGTGCGATTCCCAGTAGTTCGTGCCTTCGTTGATGTTGACCCATCCGGCCCGAACCGATTCGGCGAAGTGCAGGCCCGCCCGGAGGTCGCGGGTGAAGATTGCATTGAGAAGCCCGAACGCCGACGCGCTGACGATGTCGATCGCCTCCTCGATCCCGTCGATCCGGGTGATCGGGGCGACCGGCCCGAAGGTCTCCTCGCGCGCGATCGCCATCTGGCGCTTGACCCCGGTCAGGACCGTGGGCTGGTAGAAGAGCGGGCTGCCGAGCTCGGGGCTGCGCGCCCCTCCGGCAACGACAACGGCGCCGGCGGCGATCGCCTCGGCCACGTGCCGCTCGGTCTTGGTCGCGGTCGCCTCGTTGTTGAGGGGGCCCATGGTCGTCCCGGCGTCGAGCGGGTCACCGAGTCGCGTGTCGCGGGTCATGGCCGCCGTCAGCCGCTCGACGAAGTCGCCGTGGATCGCGTGGTCCACGAGGATCCACTCGCCGGCCGTGCAGCTCTGGCCGGCATTGAGGAAGCAGGCCGTGAGCGTCGCGGTGATCGCGGCGTCGAGGTCGGCATCCCGCAGGATGACGAGCGGCCCGTTGCCGCCCATCTCGAGCAGGAGCTCCTTGCCGATCGCCCGCTCCGCGATCCGTCGCCCGGTGGCGGTCGATCCGATGAACCCGATCGCGGCGACATCGGGATGCCCGGCCAGCTGGTCCCCGACTTCCGAGCCCGGGCCGGTCACGAGGTTGAAGACGCCCGGCGGGAGGTCGGCGTCGGCCAGGCATGCCGCCAGGACCGTCGCGCAGTACGACGTATGGGTCGCGGGGTTCCAGACCACGGTGTTACCGCCGGCAAGCGCCGGCGCGATCATCTCGGCCGGCATCGTGTACGGCCAGTTCCACGGGGTGACGACCCCCACGACGCCCATCGGGACCCGGTAGATCAGCACGCGCTTGTTCGGATCGACCGACGGCGGCATGAGGCCGTCGAGCCTGGTCGCGTCCGCCGCGGCCATCCGGAAGTAGACGAGGAGCTCCTCGACCTCCCCGTAGGCCTCGGCCTGGAGCGGCTTGCCCTGGTCAAGGGTCAGGGCTTCCGCCAGCTGGTCCCGGCGCGCCTCGATGTTCGCGGCGACCCGCTCGAGGGCTGCCGCACGCTCGAATGCCGAGGTCCGTTGCCAGCCACGTCGCGCCGCGAGCGCCGCGCCGACGGCCCGGTCCGCGTCCTCCCGGGAACCCTTCGCGACGCTCGCGATGAGCTCGCCAGTCGCGGGATTGGTGGCATCGAACGTTTCGCCGGACGCCGCCGCGCACCAGGCACCGTCGATGAACATCGCGGTCGTGCGAACGGCGACGAGATCAGCGGGCAATGCGTGGCTCCAGTGCGCTTCGCCGGGCGCGGATGCGCTGCGCTTCGGCCGATGGGACGTCCTCCAGTTTGCGCCGGGAACCTCCGGCGCCGCAACTCTGTCCCGAGGGCCGCGAGCGCGGACCGTTCACGCTTCGCGGCTTGACGCGGGACCATCCACGGGTCGATCCTCACGGGGTCCGACCGGCGCTCCCGACCCGTGGGCGTCCCGTGGCGCTCCCCGAGGTGGAACGCGTGCAGACCGCGCAGGCCGACCGAGCAACGGGCGTCGAACCGACCATCGCGGTTCGCGGACTGTGGAAGATCTTCGGGCCGGCCGAGGCGAAGATCGCCGGGTCGCCGCTGCTGGAGCTCTCGAACGCGGAGTTCCGCCTCCAGACCGGGTCCACGATCGCGGTCCGGGACGTGTCCTTCGATGTCCGGCCCGGCGAGGTCTTCGTGGTCATGGGCCTGTCCGGGAGCGGCAAGTCCACGCTGGTGCGCTGCCTGACCCGGCTCATCGAACCGAGCCTCGGGCAGGTCCTGCTCGATGGCGAGGACATCCGCGCCGCAGATGCGGAGCGCCTGCGCGAGCTGCGGCGCCGTCGGTTCTCGATGGTCTTCCAGAACTTCGGGTTGCTGCCCCACCGACGGGTCATCGACAACGTGGCCTTCGGCCTCGAGATCCGCGGCGACGCCCGTGAGCCGCGCCTGGCCAGGGCGCGCGAGATGTGCGAGCTCGTCGGCCTCGCGGCGTTCATGGACAGCTACCCGGACCAGCTGTCGGGTGGCCAGCAGCAGCGGGTCGGCCTCGCGCGTGCGCTCGCGGGCGATCCGGAGGTGATGTTCTTCGACGAGCCGTTCAGCGCCCTCGACCCGCTGATCCGGCGGGACATGCAGAACGAGGTGATCCGGCTCCACCATGAAGTCGGCAAGACGATGGTGTTCATCACCCATGACCTCGCCGAGGCCCTCAAGCTCGGCGACCACATCGTGATCATGCGCGACGGTCGCATCGTGCAGGCCGGCTCCCCGGAGGAGGTCGTGGGCGCCCCGGCCGACGACTACGTGGCCGACTTCGTCCAGGACGTGGCCAAGGCCAACATCCTGACCCTTCGCTGGATCATGCGTCCGGCGCGACCGGACGATGCCCTTGATGGACCGGAATTCCCGCCGACCACCATCATCCGCGACGCGGTTCATGTCGCCGCCCAGACCGAGAAGCCGATCCGGGTCGTGGACGGTGGGGCGACCCTCGGACTCGTGGATCGGCGCCAGATCCTCGGGTCGATTGCCGAGCGTGGGGCGAGAGGCTGATGGCCGCATCGGCGACATCCGCAGTCCGTGCCGCACCGACCATCTCACGGCGGACCCTGGTCACGCTGCTCTGTCTGTCAGTTGTCGTGCTGTTCGTGGTCTTCCGCGGCCAGGGGACGCTTCCGCGCGATGAGGGAGCCGCCTCCTTCCAGTTCTTCAACGGGGTGCGCGACTGGGTCTCGGACAACCGACTGACCAACCCGTTCCTGGTGGTATTTGCCGGGGCGACCCGGGCGATCATCGCGGCCCTGGTTGACACGTCCATCGTCATCGCGCACGGAATCGGCTGGCCAGGCGCGGTTCTGCTGGCCGGAGCGGCCGGACTCGCGGCGGGCGGGCGGCGCCTCGCGCTGCTCGGGGTGACAGGTTTCCTGTCACTGGGCGTGCTCGGCCTCTGGAGCGAGAGCATGGACACGATCGGCCTGACGTTCGCAGCGGTGGTCTCGTCACTCCTCATCGGCGTTCCGCTTGGCATCGCGGCGGGCCGCAGCGATCGTGTACGACAGGTCATCAGCCCGGTCCTGGACCTGATGCAGATCATGCCTTCTTTCGCGTACCTCGCACCGATGACCCTTCTGTTCCTGATCGGCGCACCGTCGGCAACGATTGCGACCCTGATCTATGCGATGCCGGCGGCCATACGCATCACGGCTCTCGGGATCCGGGGCGTTTCGGCGACGACGGTGGAGGCGGCGGTCTCGCTCGGATCGACGAGCCGCCAGACCCTGTTCAAGGTGCAGCTCCCTCTCGCCCGCAAGATGCTGGCGCTGGCGGTGAACCAGACGATCATGTTGGCCCTCGGCATGGCTGTGGTAACGGCCTTGATCGACGGCCCCGGACTCGGCAAGACGATCATCAAGGCGCTCACTCACAACGATGTCGGATCGGCCGTGGACGCGGGCCTGGCCATCGTCATCATCGCGATCGTGCTCGATCGCCTGACCGAGCATGCGGCCAATCGGGTCGATGCCCGACCGAACGCCTCGGACTCGGCCAGAGCGGTCAACCGACGGGTCGCACGAGTCCTGCTCGTTGCCGGCCTGGCTGCATCCCTCGTCAGCCTCTTCGTGGTCGCCCTGACCGAGTTCCCGACCGAGATCGGGTTCTCGTTCGCCGGGCCGGTCAACGAGATCGTTGGTTGGGTCAGGATCAACCTGTACTTCCTCACCAATCCGGTCAAGGACGCGTTCAGCTACGGGGTCATCAATCCGCTCGAGGCGATCCTGACGTCCGCGCCCTGGCTGCTGATCGTCGGGACGTTTGCCGGCCTTGGGGTCCTGGTCGGTGGCTGGCGAACCGGAGCGATCGTGTCTGTCTGCCTCGTCGGGATCGCCGGCCTCGGCCTGTGGGAGGACGGCATGGTCACGTTGACCGCATCCCTCGTCGGGGTGGCGCTCACCCTCCTCATCGGCGTCCTGATCGGAATCGCCGCCGCACGCAGCGAGCGAACATCCGCAATTCTTCGGCCCCTGCTCGACACGGCCCAGACGATGCCGAGCTTCGTCTACCTGATCCCAGCCCTTGCCCTGTTCTCGCCGACCCGCTTCACCGCGATTCTCGCAGCCGTCATCTATGCCGTGCCGCCCGTGATTCGGCTGGTCGAGGCAGGGATTCGCTCCGTGCCGCTGGCGGCCATCGAGGCGGGGGTGTCCTCGGGAGCAAGCCCACGGCAACTGCTCTGGAAGGTACAGTTGCCGATGGCTCGGCGGTCGCTGCTGCTTGCCGCCAACCAAGGCATCGTCATGGTCCTCGCGATGGTCGTCGTTGGTGGGCTCGTCGGCGCCGGCGCTCTCGGTTACGACGTTGTCGCAGGCTTTTCTCAGTACGAGGACTTCGGAAAGGGTCTCTCCGCAGGCATTGCGATTGTCCTGCTCGGTGTCATGCTCGACCGGATCACGCAGGGTGCGGGCGAGCGGTCATCGGCAGGATCGGCGCGAGCCGGCTAAGGGCAATCAGGACTGGCTATGCAAGACAGGAGGAGCAACATCGTGCGATCCCGGATCGCTGTGATCATTGCCGCGACCGCGCTCGCGTTTGCCGCCTGCAACGGCGGCGCGGCGGGCGGCAGCAAGGGAACGGTCAACATTGCCATCAACCCGTGGGTCGGGTATGAGGCCGATGCCGCCGTCGTGTCCTACATCCTCGAATCGAAGATGGGCTACACCGTCGTGAAGAAGGACCTGAAGGAAGAGGTCTCCTGGCAGGGCTTCGAAACGGGAGAAGTCGACGTTGTCCTCGAGAACTGGGGCCACGACGACCTGAAGAAGACCTACATCGAGGACAAGAAGGTCGCCGTCGAAGTCGGACCGACTGGCAATCAAGGTGTCATCGGCTGGTACGTTCCACCGTGGATGGTCGCGAAGTACCCCGACATCACCGACTGGAAGAACCTCAACAAGTACGCCGACCTGTTCAAGACATCGGAGTCCGGGGACAAGGGTCAGCTTCTTGACGGCGATCCGTCCTACGTCACCAATGACGAGGCCCTGGTCACCAACCTGAAGTTGAACTTCAAGGTCGTCTACGCCGGCAGCGAGGATGCCCTCATCGAGGCGTTCCGACAGGGCGAGGCCCAGAAGACCGCGGTCCTCGGCTACTTCTACGAGCCGCAGTGGTTCCTGGCCGAAGTTCCGCTCGTCCAGATCAAGCTGCCGCCATACACGCCCGGATGCGACGCGGACCCCAAGACGGTCGCGTGTGACTACCCGCCCTACGTCCTCGACAAGATCGCGTCAACCAAGTTCGCGGACAAGGGCGGCGACGCGTACAAGCTGATCCAGAACTTCAAGTGGACCAACGACGATCAAAACCTGGTCGCCAAGTACATCACCCAGGACAAGATGTCCGCAGCAGCCGCCGCCGAGA
>SCTE01000050.1 GCA_004298915.1 Chloroflexota bacterium
GCCCCGGATGCTTCCCTCTGATTTCCGCGTCCGATCCCTCGACGGGATCGCCGACGACTGGCCGATCAGCTATGACGACCTCCTGCCGTACTTCCGCCAGACGGATCGCGACTTCGGCGTCTCCGGACTCGCCGGCGACCCGGCCTACCCGCCGGATCCCGAGGATCCGCCGCTGCCGCCGCTGCCGATCGGCGCCGCCGGCCTGAAGGTCGCCCGCGCCCACACGCGCCTGGGGTGGCACTGGTGGCCCGAGTTCAACTCCATCCTGTCGGCGCCCTACGACGGTCGGCGGCCGTGTGTCCAGCGGAGCACCTGCCAGTCCGGCTGCAACGAGGGCGCCAAGGCATCGACCGACCTCACCCACTGGCCGAAGGCGATCGCCAAGGGTGCGCGACTGATCACCAATGCCCGCGTCCGGCGCATCGAGACCGACGCCAAGGGCCTCGCGACCGGCGCGACCTGGATCGACCGTGACGGCGCCGAGCACTTCCAGGCGGCCAAGGTCGTGGTGGTCGCCGCCAACGCCATCGGCACGCCGCGACTGCTGCTCCTGTCTGCAGACGCCCGCCACCCCGACGGCCTCGCCAACTCGTCCGGCCTCGTCGGGAAGCGGCTGATGATGCATCCGTTCGCCAACGTCGCCGGCCTCTTCGACGAGCCGCTCATGAGCTGGCAGGGCCAGTTCGGCGACCTCATCGAGTCGCTCGAGTTCTACGAAACCGACGAACGCCGGGGGTTCGTCCGCGGCGCGCGCTGGGGCCTGGCGCCAACCGGCGGTCCGATCAACACGGCGCTCCCAAGTCGCGCCGGCGTCCAGTCCTGGGGCCCGGATCACCACCTTCACGTCCGCTCGCATCTCGGCCACGGGGCCAACTGGGGCCTGTTCGCCGAGGACCTCCCGGACGAGACGAATCGCGTGACGCTCTCCGACACCGTGACGGACTCGAGCGGCATCGCGGCCCCGTCGGTCCACTACGCGATGGGCGACAACGCCCGCCGGATGCTCGACTTCCACATCGAGCGGGCGACGGAATCGCTGCTCGAGGCCGGCGCCCACTCGATCGAGGTCGATCGGCTCATGCGCTACTCGGGCTGGCACCTGCTCGGGACCGCCCGGATGGGCGACGATCCGAAGACGTCCGTGCTCGATCGCTGGAACCGGACCCACGACGTCCCGAACCTGTATGTCGTGGATGGCAGCAGTTTCGTGACCTCGAGCGGTGTGAACCCGACCTCGACGATCGTGGCGATTGCGCTGCGGGCCGCCGAGCACATGATCGAGACGCGCTTCGAGCAGCAGGTGCCGGCATGACCGGTCACGACGCGGGCGCTCTGGCCGACCCGTTGGCAGCCATGGACGACGGTGCGCGCGCCACGTTCGCCGCGATCGCCGACCGGCTGATCCCCGCGGCCCACGGCATGCCGTCGGCTGCCGATATCGTCGACGACGTGCGTCTGGCGTTCGTCCTGCGGGCCCGCCCCG
>SCTE01000452.1 GCA_004298915.1 Chloroflexota bacterium
AAGGAGGCGTACGTCGGTCCCGCCGCCATCGTCAATGCCCATCGCTTCATCTTCGATTCGCGCGACGATGGCGGGGACGAGCGCCTCGAGATCCTTGCCGGCGACGACGGTGTGTGGCGATGCCGGACGATCTTCAACTGCACCGACGCGTGTCCACGTGGGATCCACATCACGCAAGCGATCCTCGAGGTCAGCGCCGCGATCGTCGAGCGACGGCCATAGCCGCCCGACGGGCACCTGACGAACCGACCCTCGGCCTGGGGCTGGAGCTGCCAGGATCCCCGGGGTCCGCCCCTGAGCCCCCGGCGTCCCAGACCGTGCCGGCCCCGGCCGGCCCGGCCATTCCGGGCCTGGCGTATCTCATCCGGACGGACGGAGCCGCACGGGGCAACCCCGGGCCGGCATCGGCCGGGGCGGTCCTGATCCGGCTCGATCGCCCCGATGCGCGTGATCCGCTCGCGCGCCCGGACGCCACGGTGTCCGAGTTCCTCGGCATCCGGACCAACAACGTGGCCGAGTACATCGGGGTCGAACGAGCCGTCAACCTGGCCCGTGAGCTCGGTGCGGAGCGCGTCGAGATGCTGCTCGATTCGAAGCTCATCGTCGAGCAGCTCCATGGCCGCTGGCGGGTGAAGGACCCGAAGCTCCAGGTGCTGTGGAGTGCCGTCCTGCGAACCCTTCGGACGTTTCCGCGCGGCTGGACGGCCGGGCACGTCCCGCGGGCCCAGAACAGCCAGGCGGATGCCCTCGCGAACGTGGCCATCGACCGCGTGGCGGCAGGGGGCCCTCCCGTCGTGGTCGTCCGGCCCGGCTGAGGCATTCGCGGCCCGCCCGGGAGGTACCCGCAGGCGGGCAGGGTAGACTCCGTGGGCCAGCGAGGCGACCGGATGGTCGCGCGTCAACGGGGCAACCCGTCGGCGTGAGGAAAGTCCGAGCTCCACAACGCAGGGTAGCGGGTAACTCCCGCCCGCCGTGAGGCGAGGACCAGCGCCACAGTGACGATGCCGTCGGCTTCGGCCGACGGAGTGAAACGCGGCAAGCTCTACCCGGAGCAAGGCCAAATAGGAGGGCGAAACCCGGCTTGCCGGGGGAGAGGCGCGTTGCCCAGCTCTCGGGTCGGCCGCATGAGCCGTCGGGCGACCGGCGGCCCCAGATGGATGGCCATCACCGTGACCGCCTCGGCGGCCATGGGACAGAACTCGGCTTACAGGTCGCCTCGCTGGCGCCTGCTCGCGTCAGTCCTCGTCGGGTCGGAAGATGTGGGCCGCCGTGCAGCCGTTGCAGACGGCCATCGCCGACTCGAGGTCACCGATCGGGATCGGGATCTTGCGATCCGGGAAGAGGCACTCGACGTCGTAGATGCGCTCGTTGCGTGCATCGACCTGGATCAGCCGCCGGAACGTGCATCGTCGGATGCGATGGGGCGCGAGGCGATACGGGTCCGCGTCCGGCGCTCCGGTAGTGATCTCGAGTGCCACGGGCCTGCTTGCCTCGATTGCGTATGGTCAGGTGGACGGGGATGAGGGCACCGAACTGAAGCCTAGCATCAGGTTTTCGGGGACGGCTACGCCGAAAAGGTACTAGAGTCAGCCGCAGGTCGGACAAGTACCCGGTGGGAGGATCGTGGACGCGCGCGAAGAACGACAGCTGCTCTCGCCGGATCGGCGAACGGGGCCTCGTCTCCTGACGCCCGCGATCGCGATCTCGCTGGTGCTGCTCGTCGCCTCGGCGGCGGCGGCCGTCACGTTCGTCACGGCAACCGGCGGGCTCCGTCTGGCTGGCTCGGTCCCCTCGCCGGTGGCCGTTGCCAGCGCATCGCCAGCTCCGACGAGCGTCGAGCCGACCCCGACGCCCGAGACGACCGTCGAACCGACCGCGACGCCCACGCCTGCCCCGACGCCAACCCCGACCCCGACGCCGTCGCCCACGCCGACGCCCGCGCCAAGCAGCGATCGCTACAAACTGCTGACACCCTGCCCGGACAAGCCCGACTGCTACCTCTACACGATCCGCGCCGGTGACAACCTCCAGAGCATCGCGAACTACTTCGGGATTCCCTATCCCACCGTCCGGGAGCTCAATCCCAATCTCCGGATCCCGATCCACGCGGGTGACGTGGTGATCCTCCCGCCGCCGACACGCTGATCGCCCGGCCCACCTAGGCGGGGCCCGGAGGCGCGATCCGCACGACCAGGTGCGACTGCCGGGCAACCCATCGCCCGTCGGGGCGCCGGGATCGTCGCCGCCGGCTGACCGCGACCCCGGGTCGCTGCCGGGGGCCGGCCCATCGGCCCACTGGCGCGTCGTGGCGCGCCGTCTGCGGCCTGGTTCGGAAACTTGCGCCAATCCCTCGATTTGCCCGTTGACGCCAGCCCGGGACCCGCTATGATGCCCGCAGTGGCGCAAAGTGGGGAGAAGTGGGGAACCACATCCGACCCTCCGCCATCAGCGGACGACCGGTAGGGCACACCGGGACCTCCGCGACACAAGGACGGGCCCGCGGCTTCCGGTCGCGGGCCCGTCGAAGCCTCGGATTGATGGATGGCCCGATCGGTGTTCACCGGCGAGTACCGGCACACGCTGGACGACAAGGGACGACTCGCTGTCCCCGCGCGATTCCGCGCGCAGCTCGATGAGGGCGCGGTGGTCTCCCGCTGGATCGACGGCTGCCTGGCGATCCACACGATGGCCGGGTGGGAAGCGCTCTCGGACAAGATCGCGGCACTGCCCATCACCGACGCCTCGTCGCGGCTCTTCGGCCGGAGCATCTTCGCCGGCGCGACCGACGCGACCCTCGACCGGCAGGGGCGGCTGCTCCTGCCGTCGTTCCTCCGCGATGGCGTGGGGCTCACCGGCGAGGCGGTCATCGTGGGCGCTCGGGACCATGCCGAGATCTGGGAGCCCGCGACCTGGGCCGAGTACCGCCGGGCGATGGACGATCCGGAGACGCTCGCTCAGGCCATCCAGGGCCTCGGGATCTAGATGAACGAAGGTCACGTTCCCGTGCTGGCCGACGAGGTCGTCGCGATGCTGGCGCCCGCCCCGGGCAGCCTCCAGATCGACGGCACCGTCGGGGGCGGCGGGCACGCGGAGCGGATGCTCGAGGCGACCGATCCTGATGGCCGCCTCCTCGGCCTCGATGCTGACGGGGCGGCCATCGCCAGGGTCGAGGCGCGCCTGCGCCCCCGATTTGGCGACCGCTTCGAGCTCCGTCAGGGGAACTTCCGGGAGCTGGCCCGGGTGGCGCCGGAGGCGGGCTTCAGCGTCGTGGACGGCTGCTTCTTCGACCTCGGCCTGTCCAGCCAGCAGCTCGTCGATACGGATCGAGGGTTCGGGTTCCGGGCCGGTGGACCGCTCGACATGCGGTTCGACACCAGCCGGGGCGTGCCGGCCGCCGACCTCATCGCCTCGCTCGACGCCAACGCCCTGGCCGCGCTGTTCCGGCGCTACGGCGAGGAGCCCTTTGCCGGGCGCATCGCCCGGGCAATCGTCGAGGCCCGTGCCGAGGCGCCCAAGATCGGAAGAGC
>SCTE01000453.1 GCA_004298915.1 Chloroflexota bacterium
GGGACCGAGACGACATGCACATGCCGTTCGCCCTCGCCCCGCTCTCGGCGGACTACATTCGGACCCTCGGCGAAGGCTTCAATTTCCGCTACACCCTGTACAGCGACTTTCCGCAGCGCGTGCGTGCCAGGGTGTGGAACGGCTACGCCTATTTCGCCGTGGCCCACAACGCTCCAGACGAGGAGTGGCCGGACATCACGAAACGATGGCAGGCCACCATGCACCGACAGGTGGAGGTCACCGAGGCCTGGTGGCGTGACGAGGCGCTCCCCGAGATCCGCCAACTGGAAGCCGGCATCCGCACGATTCCCGTCGAAGATCTTGCCCCGGCAGCACTTGCGGACGCCTGGGATCGAGCCTGGGCAGCCACCCTTCGGATGTGGGAGCTGCATTTCGTCGCGATCGGGGGCCCGTACACCGCGGTCGAGGAGCTGGCGGACTTCTACGAGGCGCTGATCCCCGACGCGCCGCCGGGCGAGGCACTGCGCCTCATCGGCGGAGCGGCCAACGAACTCGTCGACGTGGAGATCGGCGTCGAGGGCCTTGCCAGCATCGCCCGGGCGCATCCCGAGATCGAGCGGGCGCTGACGATGACCACCCCCACCGCACCCGGACCGCGTGGCGCCGTGACGGTGGATGACCTCGCGAGCCTCGACGGCGGAGCGACGTTCCTTGCCGCGCTCGATACGTTCCTCGAGAGGCACGGGCACCTCGGCCAGGCGTTTGATGACCTCGCCCAGGTGTCCTGGGGAAACGAACCCGGCATCGTCCTCGCGCAGGTCGGTCATCACTTGATGAGCCCGCCGGAGGCGGCGGAGGCGCGCCGGCGCCGCCTGCGGGCGGAGGCCGATGCCCTCGCGGAGGCCGTCCGTGCTCGCCTCGCGAGCGAGCCTGACAAGGCCGCCGAGTTCGAGCGCCTGCTCGCGTACGGACGAGCGATCGGACCGCTGACCGAGGTCCACAACTACTGGATCGACCGCCTTGTCCAGGCCCGGATCCGGACGCTGGCCATGCGCGTCGGCCGAAGGCTCGTGGCGAACGGGAGTCTCGATGCGCCGGAGGACATCCTCTTCCTCTTCCGGGACGAGGTCCGGGCCGAGATCGAACGGCCGACCGACCGCCGCCCGGTCATCGCGACGCGACGGGCGGAACTCGCTCGCTGGGCAACGCTTTCACCACCCATGATCCTCGGCGTCGATCCCGGCAAGCGCGATCTCGATCGATTCGATGGCGAACGGGTCCCATCGGATGACCCGCGGACGCTTCGTGGGACCGGTGCGTCAGCGGGGATCGTGCGAGGGCCGGCGCGGGTCACCCTCGCGCCAGCCGACTTCGCGAGCGTGCAACCCGGCGACATCATCGTCTGTCCTTCCTCGAACCCGTCATGGGTGCCGGTCTTCACGACGGCTGGTGGACTCGTCACCAATACCGGCGGCGTCCTCTCGCATGCCGCGGTCGTGGCTCGCGAGTTCGGTCTGGCGGCGGTCGTTGGGATCGAGCACGCCACGACCCGCATTCCTGACGGGGCATTGGTGGAAATCGACGGAACACTGGGAACTGTCCGACTCCTGTGACCGAACGGGAGAGCGACCGCCTGCTCACGCCGATCATGCTCGGCGTCGCCAGTGGATCGATCCTCGTCCCCCTCAACTCGACGATGCTGGCGGTTGCCCTCCCCGGCGTG
>SCTE01000454.1 GCA_004298915.1 Chloroflexota bacterium
GGCGGCGCGACCGCGCAGCGCTGCCTCGAGCTCGAACGACCCGTCGATGCGGCGAGGGATCTCGAGGCGCTGGCCGATGTCCTTGAACGAGCCAACCGGATCCCGGAGGCCTGCGAGGCGGCCTGCAGCGCGTTGGAGCTCGGCGAGACCCGAAACCGCCGGCTGGCGGTGGAGCGACTGGCGACGGCCCTGGCCGGACTTGCCGGCGGGATCGGGGTGGCAGCGGCGCTCGCTCGGGCCGAGCCGTTCCTGGACCCATCGCACCCGCGTCGATCGCCCGACTCGTCACCGGTCACCGCCCAGGAGCCGGCACCTTCCGAGGCCATGGCACACGGCCCGGAGCGTGCGATGGAACTGCCGGCGGAAGCCATGTCGGCGCCGGCAACACCGGAGGAGTCCGCGGCTGCCGCGGAAGTCCCGCACGAGCCCATCGCAGCGGAGCCCGAAGCCGCCCAGCCGGCGCGCGTGGAGCCGGAGCCGGAGGCGGATGCGCTCATGGAGCCCGCACCACTCGCGTCCGCCACGTCCGAAGCGCCCACGGAGCCCGCACCGCTCGCGCCCGCCGCGGCCGACGCGCCAGCCGAGCCCGGGCCGGGCGAGTCCGAACCCGAGCGCGCGGATCTCACCGCCGAACCCGCGAGAGACGACGTCGAGCCCGGGCCGGGCGAGTCCGAACCCGAGCCCGAGGCAGCTCCCATGGCGATCGACATCGTGGCGGCGCGGGTGGACGCCGAACGGCTCCTTGCCGCGGGCGAACCGGGGCAGGCCCGCGGCCTGCTGCTCCAGATCGCCGCAGCCGAACGAGCTGCCGGCCGCCTCGACGCCGCGCTCGATGCCTGCCTCATCCTGGTGGCCATCGATCCTGCCGACGTGGCGGTCCAGGTGGAGCTGGCGGAGATCCAGGCCGCCAGGGGCTGGACCGACGTCGCCCGCGACAAGCTGGCACTCCTGACCCGCATGGCCGACCTTGACGGGAACGCGGAAGCCCTCGCCTTGATCGAGGGTTCCGCCGTGGCCCGTGAGCTGGCATCCGTCCGCCCCGAGGGCCTCGAGCCGGCCGCGCACAGCTGAGTCGCGCCCGTCACGCTGCCGGCCCTGACGCCTGGCGGTGCGGCCGAGCGGGCCTGTCCGGGCCGGCCGCGATGCTACACTCGCCCGACGATGCCGCAGGTCTTCGCGTCGATCCTCGATCAGGTTCGGCCAACGACATTGCTCGACATCGGGATCACCGCGCTCCTGATCTACTGGCTGTTCAGCCTGATCCGGGGAACCCGTGCGGTGCGCCTTGTGATCGGTGTCAGCGTGTTGTTCGTCGTCTACTTCGCCGCGCAGGCGCTGACCCTGCGCCTCCTCACCCAGATCCTCCAGGCCGGCGCAGTCGTCGGGTTGTTTGCCCTCGTGGTCGTGTTCCAGCCGGAGCTGCGCCGCGCGCTCGAGCGGATCGGACGCGTCGGGTCACTGGCCTGGCTGTTCCCGAGCGAGAACACCGCCGCCGAGCACGTCGCCGCGATCGTGGCTCGCGCGGCCTCGCTGTTGTCGGGCGATGGACACGGTGCCCTGATCGTCCTCGAACGGGACACCGGCCTGGAGGAGATCGCCGAGTCCGGGGTCATGATCCACGGCGACCTGTCGGTCGATCTGCTGCGGACGATCTTCATGCCCAAGACTGAGCTGCACGACGGCGCGGTCATCATCCGGGGCTCGGCCATCCTCGCCGCCGGCGCGCTCCTGCCCCTGACCGAGACGACCGTCCAATCGGAGCGGTTCGGGACACGCCACCGCGCTGCGCTCGGGATCACCGAGCAGACCGATGCCGTCGTGATCGTCGTCTCCGAGGAGAACGGGCAGGTCAGCCTCATCGAGCGAGCACGGATCGTCCGCAACCTCAATGAGCTCCAGTTGGCGCGCGCGATCCGCGGTCATCTCGACCCCGCGGCCGACGGGACCCGCCGCCGGATTCCGGGCACGCATCGGGTGACCACCACGCCGACCCTGGCCGGGATCGGGCGGTTCATGCGCGGCGCCGCCGAGCTCCCGCGCCCGGTCGAGGTCCCACGCGCGGCCGACGTCCCACGCCCGGTCGAGGCCCACGAGACCCGGGCGCCGGACCGGCCCGAGGCGCCCGTCGAGCAGGACGCCGAAGCCACGCGTCCGTCCGGGTCGGCGACGTGAAGCGAGTCATCGGGCTGTTCGTCCACAACTGGCCACTCAAGCTCGGCGCCGTCGCCTTCGCGA
>SCTE01000455.1 GCA_004298915.1 Chloroflexota bacterium
ATCTGCGAGATCGACATGGCCGAGTTCCAGGTGCGCCTCCGGGCCCTGAGGGACCGCGACTCGTCCTGATCGAACGCTTCGTCGGACCGACGGCGGGTGTCGGCTACAATCGGAGGCATTCACCCCGTCTCGGCGCCGGCGCGAAGCGCCGTGCCTTTCGCCCCACCAGGAGCCCTGTCATCCCATGATCAGCACCGGCGAACTCAAGAAGGGCGTGACCATCGAACTCGATGGCGAGCTCTTCCAGATCCTCGACTACCACCACATCAAGATGGGCCGCGGGTCTGCCCAGGTCCGGATCTCGCTGCGCAACATCCGGCGCGGCGGGACGGTCGAGCGATCGTTCCAGGCCGGGACGAAGTGGCCGCGGGCCACGATGGAGACCCGCCCGATCCAGTTCCTGTACCGGGACGGCGAGGACTTCCACTTCATGGATACGGACACGTACGACCAGTTCGTGCTCCGTGCCGATCAGCTCGCCGAGTCCACCCAGTACTTCAAGGACGGCATGATCCTCGACCGGACCACCTATCAGGGCGAGACGCTCGGGGTCGAGCTGCCGGTCACGGTGGACCTCGTCGTCACCGAATCGGAGCCGGGCTTCGCCGGCGACACGGCCCAGGGTGCGCGCAAGTCCGCGACGCTCGAGACCGGGCTCGTCGTTTCGGTGCCGCTGTTCGTCAACGAGGGCGACACGGTCCGCGTGGACACGCGGACCGGCGAGTACCAGACGAGGATCTGAGCTCGATGGCCGCGGCGACGTCGGGAGCGCCCGGGCCGCGGATCCTCGCCGTCACCGAGGCGACCCGTGTCGTGGCCGCGCTGGTCCGGGCGGACGATCGGCTCCGTGACCTGTGGGTCGAGGGCGAGGTGGGACGGGTCACGATCTCGACCGCCGGCCACGCCTACTTCGCGATCAAGGACGACAAGTCGCAGCTCCAGTGCGTGTGGTTCCGCGACGATCGGCTGCGCAGCGCCTTCCAGCCCCAGACCGGCCTCCGGGTGGTCGTCCATGGCCGGATGGACCTGTACGAGCCTCAGGGCGCGCTCCAGTTCTACATCGTGTCGCTCCAGCCATCGGGTGTCGGCGACCTCGCGATCCAGTTCGAGGAACGGAAGGCGCGGCTCGCGGCCGAGGGCCTGTTCGACGCCGCTCGCAAGCGACCCCTGCCTTCCCGCCCGCCGGTCATCGCGGTGATCACGTCGCCGACGGGCGCGGTCTGGAAGGACATCTGCCAGGTCATCGGCCGGCGCTGGCCGCTCGCCGGCGTCCTCCTGGTCGCCTGCAAGGTCCAGGGGGAGGGGAGCGCCCAGAGCATCGAGGGGGCGTTCCGACGCCTCGAGCGACACGTCGAGGAGCTCCGCCACGACGGCCGGGGCGCCGCGGCACCGAGCGTGACGATCCTCGCCCGCGGCGGCGGGTCGATGGAGGATCTCTGGTCGTTCAACGATGAGCGGGTCGTGCGGGCGATCGTTGGGCATCCCCTGCCGGTCGTGAGCGGGATCGGCCACGAGGTGGACGTCACGCTGGCCGACTTCGCGGCCGACGTCCGCGCCCCGACGCCGTCCGCGGCCGCCGAGCTCGTCGTCCCGAACCGGGCCGACTTCGCGGCCTCGCTCGGGCGCGGGGCGGAGCGGATGCGCAGCGCCACGGGACGCGTGGTCGCGGATGCCGCCCGAAACGTCGGGTCCGAGCGGCGGCTGCTCGACCGGCTGCACCCGGCCGCGCGGCTCGCCGCGTCGCGTGAGCGGGCGAGCGACCTGCTCGATCGGGCAACGCGCGCGACGCGGGCCCGGATCGGCGACGGACGGCGAGCCGAGGAGCGGACGGCCGAACGATTGCCGGCCGTCGTCGCCCAGCGGCTGGCCGACGGGGTCACGCAACTCGCTGCCGCGGGGGCCGCCCTGCGATCCCTCGGCCCGCAGGCGACGCTCGAACGCGGGTACGCCATCGTCCGGCGGACGGCCGACGGCGCCGTCGTCCGGGACCCGGCCGATGCCGGTCCGGGAACGGCCCTGGCCGTTCGCGTGGCGCGCGGTGAGTTCCCGGCCGTCGGCGTCGTGGGACCCGTCGCGGGATCAATCGGACCAACCGGGGCGGGGGGCGCCGGGTGACCCCGGAACTCAGGGACCTGGTCATCTTCCTCGCCCTGACCGGCGTCATCGCCGCGGTCGGCATGTGGTTGGGTATCTTCTTCCTGGCACCGCGCCTGACGCGGCTGGCCGACCGCCATGATGAGGACACCGGTGACCCAACCGACTGACACGCCGATCGACCGCCTGAGCTTCGACGATGCGCTCGGCGAGTTGCAGCGGGCCGTCGCCGACCTCGAAACCGGGGGCCTGCCCCTCGAGCGCTCGATCGCGCTGTACGAGCGGGGCGTGGCACTGCACGAGCGCTGCGCGTCACTCCTGTCGGAAGCGGAGCTCAAGGTCCAGCAGCTCGTGACCCGAGCCGGCGGCGCGATTGCCGCCATCGACGTCCGGCCGGACGAGGCGGTCGACGCCGAGTAGCGCCCAGGTTCCGGTTTCAGTCATGGCGCTCTCCGAGCAGGAAGTACGCCGGCACCGCGCCCTTCCCCTTGATGACGATCTCGCCCCGCGGCTCGAAGTCGAACCGACCGCGGAGAGCGCTCTCGACGCGGGCAGTGACATTGATCCGACCGGAAACGCCACTCGACTCCATTCTCGACGCGGTGTTCACCGTGTCGCCCCATAAGTCGTAGCTGAACTTCTTCCGACCGATGACCCCGGCGACGACCGGTCCGGTGTCGATGCCGATCCGGATCTGAAGCGGAGCGCCCCCGTCGATGGTCACCGAGCGGCTCGCCTCGACGAGTTCGAGTGCCGCGCGCGCGACCGCATCCACGTGGTCAGCTCGGGGTTCCGGCAACCCACCGACCAGGAGATATGCATCGCCGATCGTCTTGATCTTCTCGAGCTCGTGGCGGTCCGCCACGTCGTCGAATGCCCTGAAGACGGTGTCGAGCACACGCACGACATCGGCCGGCGGAGTCCTGTCGGCATAGCGAGTGAAATCGACGATGTCAGCGAACAACACCGTCACGGCTGGGTGCGCGTCGGCAAGGACCGTCGCGCCGTCCTTCAACTGTGCTGCGATCGTCTCGGGCAGGATGTTGCGAAGCAGCTCGTCCGACCGATGGCGCTCCGCGTCAAGCGCGACGATCGCCGCTTCGCGTTGCCGGACGAAATACTGCACGATGAGGTAGGCGGTGGTCGC
>SCTE01000456.1 GCA_004298915.1 Chloroflexota bacterium
CCTCGGATATCGACCCGACGGTCTTCGACGAATCGTTCCTGCGCCAGCTGGAGCGCCTCCAGGTCATGATGCGAGCCCCGGTTCGCGGCGGGCTCAAGGGCGGTCGGCGGTCGGTCAAGCGCGGGCAGTCGGTCGAATTTGCCGACTTCCGGGACTACTCGCTCGGGGACGACCTCCGCCAGCTCGACTGGAACGTGCTTGCCCGGCTCGAGAAGCTGTTCATCAAGCTGTACGTCGAGGAAGAGGACGTCACCATCTCGTTCCTCATCGACACCTCGGCCTCGATGGCCGCGGGCCGGCCCGGAAAGCTCCTCTTCGCCCAGCGCGCCGCGGCCGCGCTCGGGTACATCGGCCTCGCGTCCGAGGACCGGGTTGCCGTCACGACCCTCGGCGGGCGGGTCGCGCGCCGCCAGGTGGCACTCCGCGGCTCGGGCCGGGTCTTCCGGTTGCTGTCCGCGCTCTCGGCCGTCTCGATCACGAACGGACCCACCGACCTGCAGGCCGCGGCGCGGCACGCCGGCGCGCAGCTGTCCGGCCGCGGGGTCATCGTGCTGCTGTCCGATCTCCTGGACGCGAATGCGGATCGGGTGATCCGCGAGCTCGCGGCAACCGGCTCGGAACTGATCATCCTGCACCTGCTGTCGCCGCAGGAGCTCGACCCGGCCATCGAAGGCGACCTGCGCCTGGTGGACGTCGAATCGGGCGAGGGCATCGACGTCACCGTTGACCTCGCGACGCTCGACGGGTACAAGCAGCGGCTGGAGGCCTGGCGGCAGGGCTTCGCCGACCTGTCGGCCCGCCGCCGCGCGACGTACGTCCCGCTGTCGACCGAGGTCCCCCTGAGTGACCTGATGTTCGCCGAGCTGCGGCGACGGCAGGTGGTGGGCTGACGATGCCGTTCGCAACGCCGCTCGCGCTGCTCGGACTGCTGTTCCTGCCGGTCGTCGTGGCGATGTACCTGCTCAAGCTTCGCCGGGATGAATCGCTCGTGTCGTCCACCCTGCTCTGGCAGCGACTGGTGGCCGACGTCGAGGCCAACGCCCCGTGGCAGCGCCTGCGCCGCAGCCTGCTGCTGCTCCTCCAGCTGCTCCTCGTGCTGCTGCTCGCCGCGCTCGCGGCCCGGCCGTTCCTCGAGCGCCCGGCAGGGCTCGCCCGCGACATCGTCCTCGTGATCGACACCTCGGCCAGCATGGCCGCCACCGACGTGACCCCGAACCGCCTGGCCGCCGCAACGGGGCTGGCGCTCGAAGCGCTGCGCGACCTGCCGACCGGCGGCAAGGTCAGCGTCATCGCGGCCGGCCGCACCGCCCGCGTCGTCGTGAACGACACCGGCGACCTCGGTCGCGTGCGGGCCGCGCTCGAGGCACTCACCGTCAGCCCGGCGACGGGAGACCTCGGCGACGCCCTGATCCTCGCCGATGCCCTGGCCGCGCGGTCGGGTGACGCGCAGATCGTCGTCGCCACCGACGCCGCGCTGGCCCTGCCGCCGACCTCGCGCGTCGAGCACGCGATCAAGGTGCTCCAGGTGGGCCGCGATCGACGCAACCAGGCGATCGTTGCGCTCGCCGTCCGGCAGGGAGCATCGGGCGTGAGCCGGTCCGTGTTCGTGAGCGTCGCGAACCTCGACCTCCAATCCGCCCAGCGGCGGCTCCAGGTGTTCGGCGACGGCGTGCTCCTCGAGGCGCGCGACCTCGTCCTCGACGCCCAGACCCGCGCCGAGGCGACGATCGACGACATCCCCGTGGGCGTTCGGGTCATCGAGGTGCGGCTGGATCGGACGGGCGCGGCCGCGGACGCACTGGCCCTCGACGACCAGGCCTGGTCGATCGTGCCGCCCGAGCGACTGCGCCGGATCCTGCTGGTCTCGGACGGCGATCCGTATCTCGAGACGGCCCTGACGTACCTCCCGAACACCGAGCTCTACGGCGTCAAGTCCGCCGCCTACGGACCCGATACCCATCCGGAGCTGTTCGACCTGATCATCTTCGAGGGCGCCCTGCCCGATGTCCTGCCGCCGACATCCGTCCTCGCCATCGCGCCGCGGATCTCGTCTCCGCTGGGCGAGGTCGTCGGGTCGCTGAAGGACCCGGGAATCGGGTCGCTCGACCCGGCCGAGCCGATCCTCCGCTACGTGGACCTCTCGACGACCCACGTCGGCACCGCGGTCAAGATGGTCCTGCCCGCCTGGGCACGGACGATCATCCCGGGGCCCGCGGGTGCACCATTGCTGTACGCAGGCGATCTCGGCGGTCGCGCCGCGGCGGTCCTGGCGTTCGAGCCGCGACAGTCCGACCTGCCCCTCCAGGTCGCCTTTCCGATCCTCATCTCGAACCTGGCCGGTGAGTTGATGGGCGGTTCGTCAGCCCCGACCCAGGCCATCGAGCCGGGGAGCCCGGTTTCCCTGCCGGTCCCGTCGGGTGCCACCGGCCTGACCGTGACCAAGCCCGATGGATCCACCGTCGAGCTGGTGCCGGGAACCCTCGGGGGCGGCAGCGTCACGTTCAGCCAGACCGACCAGCTCGGCGTGTACACGGCCGTGGCGATGCGACCGGCCGCAACCGCGTCGCCCGAGCCGAGCGCGACGAGCTCGTCGTCGCCGGGGGCATCGGGGACCAGCGGACCCTCGGCGGGGTCATCGCCGACGCCGGTCCCGACCGCTCCGCCCGCCGACCCGAATGCCCCCATCCAGTTTGCCGTCGATCTGTTCGACCCGGCGGAATCGAACATCGCCCCGGGCTCCGCGGCGGCCATCGAGGCCCTTGGCGGCGGCGTTGGCCCGAGTCCCGGCGCGAGCGGATCCACGGCCCCGACGGCGTCGCCTGGTGGTTCCCCGACCGCGACCCCGGGCCCGTCCGGGGCCACCGGCGGCGCGACGGATCGGCCGTCGGCGCGCGACGAGCTGTGGGTCCCGATCGTGCTGCTCGTCCTGCTCGCGCTGATGGTCGAGTGGCTGGTCTACCAGCGCGACTCGGCGACCAGGCTGTGGCGAGCCTTCCGGCGACGCCTCGGCGGTTCGGGCGCGGGCGTCGGGGACGGCGGACCGGGTGAGCCGCGCATCGGACGAGGGGCCGGCTGATGGGCGTCCGGTTCGAGACGCCGCTCTGGCTGCTGCTGCTGATCCCGACCCTCCTGATCACGATCGTCCCGCACCTGGCCGCGCGGCGACGGATCGGCACCGCCCGGCGACGGGCCGCCCTCGTCGTCCGAACCCTGCTCGTGGCCGCCCTCGTGTTCGCACTCGGCGGCTTCCAGCTGATCCTCCCGGTTGACCGACTGGCCACCGTCTTCGTCGTCGACCTGTCCGACTCGGTCGGGACTCCGGGGCGCGAGTCGGCCCTGGCGTTCCTGCGCGAGAGCCTGGCCGCGATGCCCGAGGGCGATGCCGCCGGCGTCGTGGCCTTCGGCAAGGACGCCCTCGTCGAGCGGCTGCCCGAGGAGCTCCGCCAGATCGAACGGATTCGATCCACGCCGGTGACCGGCGCGACCGACATCGGCGGTGCGTTGCGCCTCGCCTCGGCCCTGTTCCCGGACGAGATGCAGAAGCGGATCGTGCTGATCTCGGACGGCAACGACACGACGGGCCGGGGGCAGCAGGAGGCGGCGCTCGCGGCGACGCGCGGCATCCAGGTGGAAACCCGGGTCGTCGGCCTCGAGCGTCGCGACGAGGTCCTGATCGAGCGGGTCCAGGCACCGTCGACGGCCCGGCTCGGCGAGACCATCGAGGTCGTCGGCTCCATCGTGTCGAGCGTCGCGCAATCGGCGGTCGTCCGGCTGTACGCCGATGGCCAGCTCGTCGCGACCCAGGGAACCGAGCTCACGGCCGGCGCGAATCGGATGGTCTTCGAGGTCAAGCCGGCCGAGGCCGGCTTCCACACGTTCCGGATGGTCGTCGAGGCCGCGCGGGACACGTTCAGCCAGAACAACCGGGCCGACGCGAACACGATCATCAAGGGCGAGCCGCGGATCCTGGTCCTCGCCGGGAACGCCGATGTCGCCGCGGAACTGGTGGCGGCGCTCAAGACGGAGAAGCAGAACGTCGACTCGATCGTCCCCGAGGCACTGCCGACCGACTTCGCCTCGCTCGCCAGCTACGACAGCGTCGTCCTGGTGGATGTGCCACGGATCCGGATGAGCGATCGACAGCTCGCCGCGCTCCAGGTCTACGTCCGCGACCTGGGGCGCGGGCTCGTCATGGTCGGTGGGCCGGACAGCTTCGGCGCCGGGGGCTACACCAAGACCCAGCTCGAGGAGACGCTGCCCGTTGACATGGGCGTCCGGAACCGCCAGCAGCAGCCGGACGTGGCCCTCGTCGTGGTCATCGACAAGTCCGGCTCGATGGACGCCTGCCACTGCAACTCCTTCCAGGGCGGGCAGGGCGGCGGCCAGATGCAGGGCGTGCGGAAGGTGGATATCGGCAAGGAGGCCATCCTGCGTGCGGCAGCGGCCCTGACCGCTCGTGACGAGTTCGGGGTCGTGGCGTTCGACGACTCCGCCCATTGGGTCGTCCAGACCCGACCGCTCGGGCAGACCTCGGACCTGCAGGGCCTCATCGCCGGGATCAACCCGAACGGGACCACGAACATCTTCGCCGGACTCGACCAGGCCGTCGGCTCGCTCGAGAAGGCGTCCGCGACGCGCCGGCACATCATCCTGCTGACCGACGGCTGGTCGAGTTCGGGCCAGTACGACGAGATCATCAAGCGGATGAAGGCGGCGGGGATCACGCTCTCGACCGTTGGCGCCGGCGGCGGTGCGAACCCGTTCCTCGAGCAACTGGCACAGCAGGGCGGCGGCCGGTTCTACGCCGCGGCCAACCCGGCCTCGATCCCGGACATCTTCCTCAAGGAAACCGAGCAGGTCGCGGGGCAGCAGATCGTCGAGGAGCCGTTCTTCCCGATCCAGACCAGCTCGTCCCCAATCCTCAGGGGCCTCAACGACGGCTTTCCGCAACTCCTCGGCTACAACGGGACCACGGTCAAGTCGGCGGCCCAGACCGTGCTCGTCACCGCGCGGGATGATCCGCTCCTCGCGCAGTGGCAGTACGGCCTCGGTCGCAGCGTCGCCTGGACCTCGGACTCGACCGGTCGGTGGGCGCGCAACTGGGTTGGCTGGCCCGGGTTCTCGAAGTTCTTCAGTCAGCTCGTGGGCTGGACGTTCCCGGGCGAGGAGACCGGCGGCATCGAGGCCTCGTTCGAGGTCAAGGACGGCCGGACGACCCTGCACATCCAATCCGTCGAATCGGACGGCTCGCCGCGCGACTTCTACACGACGTCGGCGGTGCTGGTCGGCCCGGACCTGACGCCGGTCGAGGCAGATCTGGACCAGGTGGCCCCCGGCGTCTACGAGAAGGACCTCGGCGAGATCGGCGCGGGCGCCTATGCCGTGCGGATCACCCAGATCCGGCCGGGGTCACCGGCGTTGGGAAGGACCGTCGGGCTCGTGTCGCCGGTCGCGGCCGAGTACCGCCTGCTCGGCGCCAACCAGCCCTTCCTGGCCACGCTCCGTGCCGCAACAAACGGGCGCGAAGTCGCGACGCCCCTTGAGCCATGGCGGCACGACCTGAAGCTGACCTCGTCGTTCACGGAACTGTGGCCGTGGCTGCTGCTCCTGGCGCTGCTGCTCTGGCCGCTCGACATCGCCCTCCGCAGGGTGTCGCTCGGCCGGCGGGAACTTGCGGAAGGGCGCGCGTGGGTCGGTCGGCGCTGGCGGGCTCGATCGGCGACCGGAACGCGAACCGCGACGGCGGCCGGGATGCTCTCCGCGCGCGATCGGGCCTCGGGTGCCGGGGCGCGGGCCGCGATCCTGCGGGCGCGGGATGAGGCAAGTGACGTCGTCGGCCGGTCCGAACGACCGGGGGATCCGCCCACGTCGGCGGCAACAGGCCCTGGGCCGACGGTGCCGGCGACCCGCACGGCCAAGCCGGCGACCCCGAGCCCGGCCGCTCCCTCGGCACCGACCCAGTCGCCGCCCGACGCCGGAGGGCAACCGGCCGGGGACCCGGGTGGAAGCGACACGCTGGCGCGACTCCGAGAGGCCAAGCGTCGAACCCGAGATCGAGGCGGCTGACCGGACGCTCGACCACGAGATCACAACGCCCTGGAAGGAGCTCCGATGACCCAGCAGGAATTCGCCGCCGGGCCCGACCAATCGATCGTCATCTACACGTCCGATGACACCGGCGAGGAGATCGACCCGGCGGCGATCTTCACGGCGATCGCAGAGGACGCTCGACGGCAGGATTCACTCGGCCGGCGCATCGTCTCGGTCGCAGCCGTCCCGGTCCGGCACTCCGGAGCGATGTTGGGGCGGACCGGCAGCGGGTATGAGACCAAGGTCTCGATCGCCGTGGTGTACGCGGCGCAGCGTGGGTCGGCATAGTCGAGGCCGGCCTCGGGGCCGGATCAGGTCCGCGGCTCGCCGATAGCCCTCGGACCGAGCCGGGCGATCTCGGCGAGAATCGCCGGATCGTCGAGCGACGAAACGTCGCCCGGGTCGAGGCCCAGGAACGCGGACCGGATGAGCCGGCGCATGACCTTCCCGGACCGCGTCTTGGGCAGGGCTCGAACGACCAGCACCAGATCGGGCTTGAGGGCCTTGCCGAGTGACCGAACCACGGCGCTCGAGATCTCGGTGCGGACCGCGACGCCGTCGGGGACGCCTGCCGCCAGAGTGCAGAACACAGCGATGGACTCGCCCTTGATGGCATGGGGTATGCCGATCGCCGCGGCCTCGACCACCGCCGGGTGGCTGACGGCGGCACTCTCGACCTCAGCCGGCCCGACGCGCTTGCCGGCGACCTTGAGCGTGTCGTCGGAACGACCCTGGATGTACCAGTAGCCGGCCTCATCGATGATCGCCCAGTCGCCGTGGACCCAGGTGCCGGGGAATCTTGACCAGTAGGCATCGAGGTAGCGATCCGCATCGTTCCAGAAGCCCCGGGTCATGCCCGGCAGCGGTTGCCGGATCACGAGCTCGCCGACCACCCCGCGGACCGGGTTGCCGTCGGGATCGACGACGTCAGCGGCAACGCCGACGTTCGGACCGGAGAACGACGTCGCGCGGACCGGCGTGATGAGGTTGCCGGCCACGATCCCACCCGACACTTCCGTCCCGCCGCTGTAGTTGACGATCGGACAGCGGCTCTCACCCACCTCGCGGAAGAACCACCACCACGGATCCGGGTTCCAGGGCTCCCCGGTGGAGCCGAGGACGCGGAGCGAGGATCGATCGTGGGCGGCGACGGGCTCCGTGCCGTGCTGGATCAGGGCCCGGATGACGGTCGGGCTGAGGCCCAGATGCGTGATCCGGTGGCGCTCGACGATGTCCCAGAGCCGATCCGGGCCGGGATGGTCCGGCGTCCCCTCGTACAGCACCAGGCGGGCGCCGAGGATCAGGGCGCCGGAGATGGCCCACGGCCCCATCATCCAGCCGAGGTCGGTGAACCAGAAGAGCGTGTCGCCCGCGTTGAGATCGAAGCTGTGCGCGAGGTCCTGCGCCGCCTTGATCGGGAAGCCGCCGTGGACGTGGACCGCACCTTTGGGCTTGCCCGTGGTTCCCGACGTGTAGATGACCATGTACGGGAGCTCCGGATCGGTTTCGGGCCGATCACCGGGGGTGCCGGCCGGCGATGGGGTGCCTGCCGGGCCGGCGCCCGGACCGGCGCTGGCCGCGTCGTCAGCCATCTCCTCGTCCCACCATCGGTCGCGGGAGCGATCCCAGGGCGCGGTGCCCGCACGCTCGCCGAGGCGACGCACCACGAGGGTCTGGCGGACCGAGGGAGCAAGGGCGACCGCGTCGTCGGCCACGGCCTTGAGGGCGACCGGGGTGCCGCGGCGCAGGAATTCGTCCGCGGTGATGAGCAGTGATGCCTCGCAGTCGCGCAGGCGCGAGGCGATGGCTTCGGCGCCGTAGCCCGAGAAGATCGGCGTGAAGATGGCCCGGAGCAGACCCAGGGCCAGCACGGCGACCACGGTCTCCGGGAGCATCGGCAGGAGAATCCCGACGCGGTCTCCTGGGCTGACGCCCAGACGGTCCAGCATTCGGGCGGCGCGGTCGACCTCGGCCTGAAGCTCCCTCGCGGTGAATCGTCGGATCTCGCCGTCCTCGCCTTCCCAGACGAGCGCCTCGCCGTCGGGATCGCGTTCGGCGCGTTGGTCGATCGAGGCGACGGCGTGATTGAAGGCCGCGCCCGTCCACCAGCGTGTCCACTCCGGACCGCGGGGGGCGTCCAGGACCTCGCGCGGACGGCGCTGCCATGGGAGCGCCAGGTCGTCGGCCGCGGCGCCCCAGAACCAGGCCGGGTCCGCCGCGGCATGCGCCTGGAGCGCGGCCAGGTCGGCGGATCCCGTGGCCGCGACGAATCGGGCGAGTCGTGCTGTTGCGAGCTCCCGCGCGCCGGGTCGCCAGGCTGCGTCGGGAACGTCCTGCCCGAATGTCGGCCAGGGTTCGTCAGGAGCGGGCACGAACCGGATGCTACGCGATCGGCCGCTCCCCGGGCACGGAATGGCGGGGTCGGATAGCCTCGGGCCATGCACCATCGCGGTCCGCTCGGGAGCGGCTTGCTCATCATTGCAGCCGCCGTCCTCGCCGGTTGCAGCGCAATCCTCCAGGCGTCGCCGGCCCCCACGCCGATGGACTTTCCGGGAATCGCCGGCGAGCTGGCCAATCGCGGCATCACGCTCGACCGGTTCACGTCGGGCGACGACGGCTGCCATGACAGCTCACTGACCGCGACCGCCATCGGGTTTGACGCGAGCGGCCTCGGTGTCACGACCCCGATCCGCCTGCGGATCTACATCTTCCGGACCGGCGACACCTTCGAGCGCCGCCGGCCGGACGTGGACCCGTGCGCCGCGGTCTGGGCCCAGGATCCGGCGACCCTCGAGTTCATCGACGCGAAGCCCTACGTCCTCGTCGGTCAGGGTCCATGGCCAGCCGAGTTCAAGGCAGCCATCCGGGATGCCCTGACGGCCGCTGCCGGCAACGGCGGCTGACCGAGAGGCGGCCGACCGAGAGGCGCGCGCGCTCGGCAGTGTTGACAGCCTGCACCGGCTGGCGCGCCGACTTCGTCCACCTGAACGGTGAGCGAACGATGGTCCCGTATGACGGGGTCACCACCTTCCCATCCTCGGGCGGGACGCCCGGGGGATGGGTATCGAGCCTGGCCGGCCCGATGGTCTGGGCATGCATCGAACACCTTCCAACCACCGGCGTGCCTCGATCCTCGTCGCGGTCGCGCTGCTCGCCGGCATCGTGGTCCCGGCACCGACGACCGCGGCCACCATGCCCCTGCGCCTGACCACGGAGGGGACCGCGCTCGCGAGCCGGATCAACCTCTGGTCGGTCGATGCCCGCGTCGACGAGCACCCTGCCGATCAGCCGATGGTCATTCGCGGGTTCGTGCCGGTCTGGCGGTTCGAGGCGCGCCTCGCCGCGCTCGACGTCATCGCCGCGATCAGGGCCGCGGAGGCAGCGAGCAAGGCCGCTGCGGCAGCCGCAGCGGCAGCCAAGGCGGCTGCGGCGGCAAAGCCCACGGCGCCCGCCTATGTCGGCCGGAACCACCTCTGGATTCCATCGCTCGGCCTGTCGCGATCCATCGAGAACTTCGCCTGCACGCGCAAGACGCCACCGGCCAATCGCGTGTACCGCTGGGGCTGTGCCGGCAAGAACAACGTCTACCTGTTCGGCCACGCCTGGGGCGTCATGAAGCCCCTCCACGATGGCTACGTCGCGGGTCGCGTCAAGATCGGGATGGTTGCCAAGTACGCGGACGCGACGGGCAAGGTTCGGACCTACCGAGTCACCGCGATCCGGATCGTCACCCCGGACCAGGTGGCGTGGGCGATCGCCAGTCAACCCGTGGCGTCGATGACCTTCCAGACCTGCATCGGGGCCAACAGCGACCGTCGGCTCCTCATCCGCCTCGTCGCGGATCACTGATCGCCTATCGGGCCGGCCCTGGCGGTCGATCGCACTGCTGCGACCGACCGTCAAGGGATTTCTGGGCGTGGGCTCACTGAATCGGGACGGCGCTTGGTGGGTCCCGGACCTTTTGGTACCTCGACAGGGGGTCGGCATGTGCTGTCAGGTGCGTTGTAGTCGACCGTCGGAACGGGACCGTCGATTGGATCGGGAAACTGAAACGGAGCGCACGTGCCAGGGGCGGCCTGCCCACTCGTTCCCGGGTCCTCGAGTCCTGGGCGTAGTGCAATGAGCAGTAACACGACGAGCGTCCCGACGAGGATGGGCCAAACAGCAACACCAGGACGCACACGCGACTTCGGAGCTAGCACGTCGTAGGTCCCGCCCGGGTGGATTTCCAGTCCGTGTACTTGGTGCTGTATGTGACTGCATATGGCCACAAAGGCAGCACCTCGGTCGATGGGACGGATGCCGCGAGCCAATGATTCCACACGCTGCTGCTGTTCTTGACCTTCGTTCCGCTCCAGGAAACATACGCGTCTGGCGTGCTGGCGAGTGCGGGATGGATCACGCAGGGATTCCCTGTGTTGACTTCCGTTAACGCCTCAACATATTGCGCAGCAGTACCAAACGTATTGGAACGTAAGGTCACCCAAGCCCCGCTCTGATAAACTTTTGCCGTCCAAATACACGAGCTCGGACAACTCGATTCAATCCGAACCGTGATCAACGACCCGTTGGCTAGAGCGCCGTGATAGTTAAAACCCGGGCCGTCGAATGGCACGTACGTGTACAACTCAGGTGTTTGCGGTGGTCGCCATCCGGCCTCGAGCGTGCCAATCTCGATCCAGTCGGCGCCGTTTGGCAGTTTGATCATGATCCGCTGCGCGATGAAGGCATCTGACGAACTGGGAACGGACCCGTTCCCCACCTCGATCGTCGCGGTCACGCCCGCCAGGGGGTCGAAGTCACCACGCCGGTGTCGTGATAACCCTGATGAGCGCTCGCTAGCGATGTCCAGAATCCACTGACGGCGAGCACCAGCAGGGTTGTCCAACCGACTCGCCGACGTGAGCGCCTCATGGTGTGAAATTGGCGCACCGGACCGCAGTTGTCAATGCCCAAGAGCCTCGACAGTAGCCGGCTGATCTGCTCTGGGCTCGAGCGGCGTCCGAGGTGATGAACCACGACCATCCGGAGCTCGAGATTGCGCCTGAGCCTCGTGCCGCTGCCCGGCGCGACATGCAAGCACAGATTTGGACGTCGCCTGCTCGTCCCAGTTGACCCGATGTACGGCTCATGTCACGGCCGAATTTAGACGGGAAGCCAGCCTGGACGCAACGCCATTGGCGTTCGCTAGCACAGACCACATGCCCGAATCCCCTCAGCCGATCCGGAGCCCAAGGATCCGACGCGCGATCACGAGCCGCTGGACCTGGCTGGTCCCCTCCCCGATCTCGGTCAGTTTCGCGTCCCGCATGAACCGCTCGACGGGGTAGTCCGTCACGTAGCCGTACCCGCCATGGACCTGGATCGCGGCGTTCGTGGCCCGGCTCGAAACCTCTGACGCGAACAACTTCGCCTCGGCCGCGGCAAGGGCGAAGTCCCGGCCCTGATCCTTGAGCCAGGCGGCCTTCCAGACCAGCGCCCGTGCGGCTTCGATCTCGGTCGCCATGTCGGCGATCATGAACGCGACGCCCTGGAACGAGCCGATCGGCTTGCCGAACTGCTCGCGGGTCTGGGCGTATGGGACCGCGGCGTCGAGCGCTGCCTGGGCGAGGCCGACGGCCATGGCCGCGATGCTGATCCGGCCGCCGTCGAGGATCTTGAGGAAGGTCCGGAACCCCTCGCCCTGGGCGCCGAGCATGTTCGCGGCCGGGACGCGGCATCCCTCGAATATCAGCTCACCTGTCGCGGAGGCGTGGAGGCCGAGCTTGTCCTCGAGGCGACCGACCCGGAACCCGGGCGTGGCCGCGGGCAGGATGAACGCGCTGATCTCGGCCGAGCCGTCGGCCTTCGAGCCGGTCCTGGCCGTGACGATGTACGTTCCGGCCTGGCCCGCGTTCGTGATGAACCGCTTGCCGCCGTCGATGACCCAGGATCCGCCGTCCGGGCCGTCCTCATGACGAGCGGTCGTGCGGGTGCCGCCAGCGTCGGATCCGGCCCCGGGCTCCGTGAGGCCGTACCCGCCGATGACCCTGCCGCCGGCCATGGGGACCAGGAATTCCTGCTGCTGCTCATGGGTCCCGGCGAGGTGCAGCGGCCCGCAGCCGAGCGACGTGTGCGCCGCCACGATCAGCCCGAGGGACCCCCAGACGCGGCTGATCTCCTCGATCGCGATGGCGTAGGCGAGGGTATCGAGGCCGGCTCCCCCTTCGTCCTCGGGGATCGGGATGCCCAGCCAACCCATCTCGCCGAGCCGGCGCACGACCTCGACCGGGAACCGATGGTCGCGTTCGTGCTCGTCCACGACCGGCGCCACCTCGCGCTCCATGAAGTCGCGGATCGTCGATCGAAGGAGGGCGTGCTCGCTGGAAAGGTCGAGGTCCATGGGCGGAGCGTACCGCACGAGACGCTGCGTGGACGTCCGTGCGCGCGGCCATGCGGCGCGAGGATCGAGGGTTTCCGCTAGCCTCTGGGCATGCCCGAGCGCGTGCAGCAGGCAGACTCCGCGGTCCCCGGTTCGGTGGCCGTCTCCGGATTCGGACACGGGCCGGGCAATGGGGTGTCGTCTGGGCTCCCTTCGCCCTCGACACTGCGGCGAGCCATCCTGGTCAATCTCCGACAGCACGGCCCGATGTCGCCCGACGGCCTGGCCACGCATCTCGGGGCCAGCCGCACGGGAGTCCTCCAGCAGCTCCACGCGCTGGAGCAAGGTGGGCTGGTCAGCCACGAGGTCGAGCGGCACGGGGTCGGTCGCCCGCGGCATCGGTACGACGTGACCGCCGATGCCCAGGACCTGTTCCCCATGGACTACGACGGCTTCGCGCTCGGCCTCATCGAGGCGATCTCCACGGTCGGGGGCGATGCCCTGCTGGACGAGGTCCTCGCGGCGCGGCGCCAGCAGCTCGGCGCGCGGCTCCGGGCGCGGCTGGACGAGCGCGTGCCCCCCGACGCGCCACTGGCGGACCGCGTCCGCGAACTGGCGGTGATCCAGGATGCGGCCGGGTATCTGGCCGAGGCGGTGGTCGCAGCCGACGGGACCATCCGCCTGCGAGAGCACAACTGCGCGATCTACAACGTGTCCAGGGATGCGACGTCCTGCTGCGAGGCGGAGCTCGCCCTCTTCCGGGAGGTCCTCGGGCCGGACGTCGAACGGGAGACCCACATCGCGGCAGGCGATCGGTCCTGCACGTACCGGGTGGGCTCGAACCGGCCGGACTAGGCCTCTTCGCGCTCGACGGCGAGGCGGGTTGCCGGCTGGCGACTCGACGTCGGGATGTCCGACACGTTGGGCACGAACGAGGCGGCCATCGAGGTCGCGGCGGCCTGCTCCTGCTCCTCGACCGACAGGATGCCGAGGCGCCCGAGCGTCGCCAGCTCGTCACGGATGTACGTCTTGAGCATCTCGGGGCCGTCGGTCGAGATCGTGAACCGGATCTCGTTGCGGCGGAAGGTATCGACGATCCAGCGCACCTCGTCCCAGCCGGATACCACCCGGGTGTTGAGATTCGAGGTCGGGCAGATCTCCAGGACGATGCCGCGGTCGCGGATCATCGCCATGGCCCGCGGATCGTAGGCGGCCTTGACGCCATGGCCGATGCGGTCCGGCTCGAGGA
>SCTE01000457.1 GCA_004298915.1 Chloroflexota bacterium
GACACGGGTCGTTCCCGTTGCTCCGAGACCTGCCAGGAGGATCGCCGACTTCACCTGGGCCGACGGCACGCTCGTCGTCCAGTCGATGCCGATCAGGTCGGCACGACCCGTGACGGCGAGTGGGGGTCGCGCGTCGTCGCCGCGGGCTGTGATGGACGCACCCATCGTCCGGAGCGGGTCGATGATCCGGGCCATCGGCCGGCTGCGGAGCGACGCGTCGCCGTCGAGGACGACGTCGGCCGGGCTCCCGGCGAGGATGCCCGCGAACAGGCGAAGGCTCGTCCCGGAGTTGCCGCAGTCGAGCGCGACCGGCGCCGTGGCCAGTCCGGCGATGCCCGGCGACGCCACGCGGTACCCGAAAGAGCCATCGGCGGCCGTGGTCCGGTCGATGCTGGCGCCGAGTGCCCTGACGATGCCGGCGGTGGATCGGACGTCTGCACCGTCGCCGGCACCCTCGATCGTGCTCGTTCCCTCGGCGACGAGGGCGAGCATCAGCGCGCGGTGGCTGATCGACTTATCGCCCGGCATGCGCAGCTCGCCGCCCAGGCGGCGGGCGCCGGCAACGATCGCCGGCTCGACCGGACGCCTCGAAGCGGCTGTCGGGGTGGCTGCGTGGGCTGGCATGGGTTCAGTGCTTGGAGAGCCCGGTCGGGCCAACGCCGAGCGCGGCACTGTCGACGAGCGGGTCTCCGTGAAGCGAGCTGACGTGGGCGTGGACTGGCACGATCGCCGCCATGAGGTCGGCGAACTGGGCCGGGTTGAGCTGCTGCTCCGCGTCGGACAGCGCGGACTCGGGCGTCGGGTGGACCTCGACCATGACGCCGTCCGCGCCGACCGCGACGCCCCCGATGGCCAGCGGCTTGACCAGCCAGCGCTTGCCGGTCGCATGGCTGGGATCGACGATGACCGGCAGGTGCGTCAGGTGGTGGAGCAGCGGGACCGCCGCCAGGTCCAACGTGTTGCGCGTGTATGTCTCGAAGGTGCGAATGCCGCGCTCGCACAGGATCACGTTCGGGTTGCCCGCCGCGACGATGTACTCCGCCGCCATGAGGAGCTCCTCGATCGTCGCCCCGAAGCCGCGCTTGACCATGACCGGTCGAGCCACTCGTCCCGCGGCATTGAGCAGCGAGTAGTTCTGCATGTTCCGGGCGCCGATCTGGAGGATGTCGGCGTACTCCGCGACGATGTCGACCTGGTTCGGTTCCATGACCTCGGTGATCGTCGGCAGGCCAGTCCGGTCCCGGGCCTCGGCCAGGTACCGGAGGGCTTCGACGCCGAGGCCCTGGAAGCTGTACGGCGACGTGCGCGGCTTGAACGCGCCGCCGCGCAGGATGGTGGCTCCGGCAGCGGCCACCGCGTCGGCGGTCTCGAACAGCTGGTCCCGGCTCTCCACTGAGCATGGGCCGGCCATCACCGTGAGGCCGCCATCGCCGACCACGGCATCGAGGATCCGGATGACCGTGTCCTCGGGATGGAACTCGCGCGAGGTCAGCTTGAACGGCCGCGAGATCGGGGTGATCGTCTCGACGCCGGGCAGGGCCCCGAGCCTGCTCATCAGGTCGGCGCGCCGCGGTCCGACCTCACCGACAACGGCGATGACGACCCGGTCCGCGCCCGCGTGGTCGTACGGGGTCATGCCTTCGCCCAGGATGTGGCTCTTGACCCCGAGGATCTCGGCCTCGGTTGCGGTGCGGGCCATGACGACGAACATCGAGCGTCCTTCCTGTGGACGGCCGGACCGGAAACAAAAAAGCAGAGGTCTGCACCTCTGCTTCGCCCCGGCACGACGCGTGCCCCCGGCCTCCTGGGCCGGGAACGATCATGCCGGGTCGGTAAACCAATAGAAGCGCGTCATCTCGGTCGAGCGACGGTAGCGGAGGCCATGGTCGATGTCAACCGCTCCGGGCCCGTGGTAGCCTACTGCCCGCCGCGGTCGATGGAGAGGTCGCATAGAGGCCTAGTGCGGCGGTTTGCTAAACCGTTATGGGGTTACACCCATCGGGGGTTCGAATCCCCCCCTCTCCGCCAGACATCTCCGTCGGCATCACAAGCGCCCGTAGCTCAGCGGATAGAGCGTCAGGTTGCGGACCTGAAGGTCGTGGGTTCGAGTCCCGCCGGGCGCGCCACTCCTCGTCGGGCTGATCTCGTCGTCCGACGCATCCATTCGGCAACCCTGGTTCGGCCACGGCCACAACCTGTCGAGGATGCGCATCAAGGTACGCTGGACCGCGATGACCGCCGCGTTTCCCAGCCTCCGACTGCGCGACCCCGACCCGGAGCTGCTGTCCCTTCCGTGGGAACTCCCGCTGGAGCAGTGGGCGGCCGACAACCTGGCGTTCAAGGACCTTCCCGTCGGTCCGTCCCGGCACCTGGTGCGATTCCTGGAAACCGAACGCGGCCTCGTGGCCCTCAAGGAGGAGCCGGCCGAGATCGCCGATCGCGAGTACGCCATCCTTCGCCACCTCGAGGACGAGGGCCTGCCGGCCGTGATCCCGATGGGCGTCTCGGCCTCGCCCGACGGCTACGACGCGATTCTCGTCACGCGCTACCTGCCCAATTCCCTCCAGTACCGCCGGCTGCTGTCGCGAGTGCCGCCGGGCCCGGGCTACCTGCGTGACCAGCTCCTCGATGCCATGGCCAGCCTCCTCGTCGAGCTCCACCGGGGCGGCGTGTACTGGGGCGACTGCTCGCTTGCCAACACGCTCTTTCGTCGCGACGGCGACAAGGTCCAGGCGTACCTGGTCGATGCCGAGACCGGCGAGCAGCACCCCTCGCTGTCCGATGGCCAGCGCGCCTACGACCTCGACGTCCTGGTCGAGAACGTCGCCTTCGGCCTCGCCGACCTGGCCGCGCACCAGGATCGCGCCGACCTCTTCGATGACGCGCTGGCGGCCGCCGAGACGGTCCGGGACCGGTACCGGGTGCTGTGGGACGAACTGACCGCGGAGCCCGAGGTGGGCGGGGACGAGCGGTTCGCCATGGCCCAGCGGGTCCGACGGCTCAACGACCTCGGGTTCGCCGTGGACGAGATCCAGCTGATCCCGGGCGAGGGCGGCGGGGTCCGCATGAAGGTCGCGGTGACCAACCGTCGGTTCCATGCCAACGAGCTCGAGCGTCTCACCGGACGTCGTGCCCTCGAGGGCCAGGCCCGGCTGCTGCTCAACGACCTCCGCGAGTACGGCGCCTGGCTCGAGCGGGCGGAGGGTCACCCGCTCACGTTGGTCGAGGCCGGCGAGCGCTGGAATCGCGAGGTCCTCCGCCCGGCTCTCGAACAGCTTCGCAGCGTGACCGGTCGATCGGGCGACACCATCCAGGCCTACTGCGATGTCCTCGAGACGAAGTGGCTGCGCTCCGAGCGAGCCGGTCGCGACGTCGGCCTGCGGGCCGCGCTCGACGCCTATCTCGACGTCATGCTCCCGGAGGCGAACCAGCCGGCCGCGATCGAACC
>SCTE01000458.1 GCA_004298915.1 Chloroflexota bacterium
GGTGTCCGCGCCGGTGCCGGCGAGGTGGCCGTGGAGCATGGTCTCCAGGTCCCGCATCGCCGACGGGATCTGCGCGCCTTCCTCCACCTTCAGGGTCAGTTCGCGGGCCGCGACGCGGTCCACGCCGCTGCCCACCATGAGCAGGTGGCGCCGCCCGGACAGGCGTTCGGCCATGCCGGCCAGGGCCGTGGTCGTGCTGTCGGAGAGACTCACGCTGAGCAACTGTCGAACGTCGGCCGGTGAGGCTGCAGCGGACGTGAGGTGCCCGGCGACTGCGATTCCGGCCAGGATCGGGGAGATGTACCCGATCGAGTGGCACCAGCTCTGGTCCATTTCGTCGGTCGAGACCGCGATGTCAGCGAACGCCCCACCCGGCGAGCCCGCGGCGGCGGTGATCATCGCGACGGTCGCGCCGGCCTCGCGCGCGGCACTCATGGCTCGATAGGTCGCCTGCGTTCCGCCCTCGTGGCTGACGCCGATGACCACCGCGCCCGGACCGCCGAGGGTCGGTTCGAGTGCCCCTTCGAAGGCCTGCACGGCGATGGGCGAGCCTCCGACCCCGAGGTCGGCCGGCAGGCCGACCGACCGATGGGCGTCGCGCAGGATCTCGGCGACGGCCACGGCTGCGTGCTCGCTCGTCCCGCAGCCGGCCACGATGACCGGCCGCCCGGCACTCGCCGCGGCCCGGATCGCCACGGCCAGGTCGAGGGCGGGACCGCGACCCGCGAGACGCTCGAGGATGCGCTGGGCGAGGGCCGGTTCGGCCTCGATCATCTCGGTCAGGTGGTAGGGAACTCCGGGCCGGGGGCTCGGCATTTCGGACCCCACCCATGGATCGGGGGCTGCGGGGAGCGGCAGGTTGGCATCGAGTCGTCGGTCATGCATGCCCCCGAGGATACGAGGGCCGCGCCGCTCGCGTCCGGGCCGGCGCAGGACGCGAGACAAGGGTCGCGCTGGTCAGGGGGTTGTCGGTGGGCCGATGCGACCGATCCGGCCGATCCGCTTCCACGGTCCGTAGCGGAACCAGACCCGCCCGACCAGCAGGTCGACCGGGACCGGCCCGAAGCGATCCGAATCGATCGGTGGCCCGTAGCCCGCCGCCGCCGCGATCGCGGGCGTCGCATCGGCCTCGAGCCAGGCCTCACCCTCGCCCAGCGCGATGTAACCGCCGTTGAACGGCACCCGTTCTCCACCCCGGGCGCGGACCCGCTTGATGGCCAGGTCGTCCGTGACCGGCTCGCGGAAGACCACGACGCTCCCGGGTCGTGGCCACCGGCGGGTCGTCGGGTCAATGAGGAGCCAGTCGCCGGGCGCAATGTCGGGCAGCATCGAACCCTCGGCCACGGTCACCCGCCATGGCCCGCGGAGACGCTCCCTGAGCGTCCGCTGCACCTCGCGGCCGCCACCCGGATCGGCAACCGGATCGACGGCGGCCTGCGTCCCGGTGGACCCTGCGTCCGACGTCATCGGGTCAACCCTGAGCCGCGCCCGGGCCGGGCCAGGGTCGGTTCAGCCGGGCCGACCCGCGACGCGTGTCTTCGACGGACCGCCCGTCGCCTTCCAGGCCGCGTCGACCTCATCGACCAGGTCGAGCAGTCGCTTGGCATCGGCCAGGTCGGTCGAGGCCTTGACCTTCGAGACCTGTTTGGTGGCCTGCCAGAACAGGTCGTGCAGGTTCGGGACCGCCTCGAGGTGCTCGGGCTTGAAGTAGTCGTGCCACAGGACGTCGAGATGGTGCTTCACGAGGTCGGCGCGCTCTTCCTTGATGGCGATCGCGCGGGTCCGATAGGCCGTGTCCTCATTGGCCGCGTACTTCTCGACGATGCGGTAGCAGGACTCGGCCTCGATTCGGGCCTGCTCGGGGTCGTAGACGCCACACGGAAGGTCGCAGTGGGCACGAACGACCGTCTTCGGGGCGATCGTTGCGATGACGGATCGGAACATCGACATGGGACTCCTTCGGCGCTTGGGAGGGCACTCGTTGGTGAGATGAGTGTCCGGAGGGGACGCGGCCCTGTCAAACGCCGCCAGGCCCCGCGTTCAGGAGGCGGCGAGCGCGTCCCGGATCGCGTGCACGACCGCCTCGCCGACGACCGCGACACCACCGGCGACGATGGCATGCGACGGGTTGAGCCGGATGATCTCGGCGCGAATGGCAGCGGACAGGGCCTGCGGAGCCGTGAGAACCATTGGCGCGCCGCGGGACCCGGCCGCGGCAGCGGCCGCAAGGGCATCCGCGAACCCGAGGCCCGAGGCGACGTAGACGACGGGAACGCCGGCGTCGAACGTTGCCGCGACGGCGGCCGACGTCGCATACCGATCGGTGCCGGCGAGGCGGGACACGGTGGCGCCCGGCACGAGTGCCGCGACGGCGGCACGGACCGAGTCGGCGACGACGGACGTGCCGCCGACGATGACGACGCGCGACGGCCCCAGCCGGACGAGCTCCTGCGCCGTGGCATCGGGCAGGCCGTCGGCCCTGGTCAGGAGCACCGGGCCGCCATCGCGTGCCGCTGCCGGCGCTGCGGACACCGCGTCGGCAAAGCCGAATCCCGGCACGACATAGGCGACCGGCGCGCCATCGGCGTAGGTCGCAGCCGAGAGGGCCGCGGCCGTCGAGTAGCGATCGAGGCCCGCGAGGCGTTGCGCACCACCGGGCGCGCTGGCTCCGAGCGCTGCGAGGACGGCATCGGACACGGCCGCGGCTCCCCCGACGACGACGATCCGGCTCGGCTTGAGCCGCGCGATGGCCGCGGCCGTCGCGGCAGGGATCGCGGTCGGGGTCACGAGCAGGACCGGCGCGCGCTTCGCGCCGGCGACCGCGGCGGCAGCAAGGGCGTCGGCGAAGGCGGCGCCCGTCGCCACGTAGACGACGTCGAGGCCGGGCTGGAACGCGTCGCCGGCAATCGCCGCTGCCGTGGCATAGCGATCGGGGCCGGCGATGCGAACGGTGGCGAACGAGGCGGCGATGGCGTCCCAGTATCCGGCGACGCCGCGGTCATAGCCGAGCGTCCAGATCCCGACGCCGCCCAGGCCGCGCCGGTTGGCAAGGTCGTACTTCGCGCGGAGCGTGACGGGGTCATCGAAGTACGTCTGCGTCCAGACCCCGGTTCCCGGATCCTGGATGGCGAACCACTTCGTCCCCTCGGCCGGGTCGTGGTTGATCACGGTGCCGACGGGAATGGTGGCCATCTCGTCGCTCGGGATGAAGACGCCGGCCGACCCGGTCGTCGATGCGTTCAGGAGACCCGAGGTCGTGGTCCACGACCGCCCGTAATAGGGCAGGCCGAGGAGGAGTCGCGATGCAGGGATGCCCTTCGAGGCGTACGTGTCCAGGGTCCACGTCAGGCTGGTCTGGCTGGCCGGTCGCGCGATCGGCGCGATGCTGCCGGCCGGATTCGCCCCGGCCGTCCGGTAGCTGTAGCCCATGATGAACACGCGGTCGGCGCCGTTGGCGAGCGCCTGGACGGCCATGTTGGCCCCCGACACGTTGCCGTTCGTGGCCACCGACACCTGTGCTGCGGGGTTCCACGCTCGAAGCGCTGCGCGGAGCTGGCCGACGAACTGGCCGTACGCCGCGAAGTTCTCGTTGGCGAGCGACTCGACATCGAGGTTGATGCCATCGAGTCCCTCGGCCTTGACGAGGTTCGACAGCGCCGCGACCGCGTTGCTCATGGCGGCGGCATTCGTGAAGAAGGCGGCGTTCTTCGCAAGGCCGAACGAGGTCACGGTGAGGTCAACACGGACCCCGGCCGCTTGAGCGTGGGAAACGATCGTGGCGGCATTCGAACCGGTGACGGCCGCGTAGCCGGTCGCCGTCGTGACGATCGCCCCGTCGGCGTCGAACCCGACCGAGAACAGGGCGATGTCCGTCAGCAGGTCATAGCGGAGGTAGACGTCGGTTGTGGCGTCGATCTCCCAGTACGGCAGGTAGCCGTAGACGTCGGCGGACAGCGTCCGGGCGACCTGGGCTGCGGTCAGCGGGCTCGCCGACGTCGGCGCGGTGCCCGTCGAGGGCGGGAGCGACTGACTCGCTTCGACGGGCACCGGCGAACCCGACCGCAGGATCGTCAGCGCGAGGAGGATGGCGAGCGCCGCGGGTCGTCGCTGCGACGCAGGCCGGCGGGGGCGCGGGGCGGTCGGGTCGGCAGTCATGGGTCCAGGACTCGGTGCGTGGGATCAGCTGGTTGCCCCGACCCTACTGGATTCCGGCGGCGGGGGCCCCCGCCCACTGGTTCCCGGGCGATGGGTCGATGGTCCCGGCCGCCGTCCGCCTCAGGATTCGGTGATCTTCGCGAGGCGGGCCAGGGACGCCTCGAAACTTCGTCCGATCGGGCCGGGGGCGAGCACCGTCAGCATGAACGTATTGACGAGCGTTCCGGGCTCGGCCATCAATCGGTAGGTCACCAGGGCGCCGGTCCCATCCGGGGCGATCGTCACCTCGGCAGTGGCCTCCTTCGCGAAAACGACCGAGCCGACCTTGCCATCAACGCGCTCCTGCTCATGGCGCCACCTGAGCAGTCGCTCCGGTTCTCGTTCGATGACGACGGAATCGATCTCGGTCGCGTGGCCCCGAGCATGCCCGAACATCCGCTGCTTCCGCCCGATGCCGTCGCCGGACAGGATCTCCGCGCGCTCGGCCTCGACAAACCACTCGGGCCACCGGGTGACGTCGTCAACGAGCGGCCAGATCACCTCGGGCGACGCCGCAATGTGGCGGGTTCGCTGGAACGTCTTCATCGGGTCCTCGGCTGGCGGGAAGGCGGCGGTAGACATCCGATGATCAGCATGTTCCGCGAGATTGCAACCCAGGCGCCCCGGTTCGACGAACGCCGGCCCGGTCGGATCGGCCGGTATGATGGGCGGCGATGACTGAGCCCGGGCTTCCCATCGTCGACGGCGCGATCGCCTGCCCGTTCGTGGCGTTCGAAGGCGACCGCGATTCGCGCGCCACGAGCCCGGACCACCTCCACCGATGTTATGCGGAGGTCCGCCCCGCGCCACGCGCGCTGGCCCATCAGCAGGCGTATTGCCTGTCGTCGGCGTTCGCGGTCTGCCCGACGTTCCAGGACTGGGCAAGGCGCGAAGCTGCCCAGGCCCGATCGGACTCCTCGTCGGTCGCCGCCGCAGCTGATGGGGACGGCCACGAGCCGACGCCCGACGGCGATGGCCCAGTGCGCCGCGGCGGTCCCGAGCGCAACCCGCCGCGTGACTGGGCTTCACCGCCACCCTGGATGGGCGAGGGGCGCAGGGCGCCACTCGGCGCCGACGATGCGGATGACCAACCCGACGTCGTGCCCATCCCGCCCAGGGGTGGTGGCCTCGCGGGATCGTTCGCCGATCGGGTGGCGGGCCAGCCAGCCTCGCGCCAGCCACCGGAGCGGGGGACGGCCGATTCGAGCGGCGCCGAGCGTGCGGCTCAGGCCCCGGCCGAGGAATCCCTCTGGCGCGAGCCCGCCGAGCACGAACGCCAGCCGGCCGGACGAATGGCCGAGGCGGTGGGCGACGAACCGGCAGCAGATGTGCTCGGCGACGTCGACGACGACCGGCCCGCAATGCCCCGCTCGCGTCGCGCGGGTCGCTCGCAACTCGACCGGACCGCGCCGTCGTGGGAGCGCCTGCCGCGCCGCGAGGCGTATCCGACGCTCAAGACACGCATGGGCCTGTCGGGCGTCTCGATGCCGCCGATGCTCGTGGCGGTGGCCGCCCTCGTGATCGCGGCCATCGCCCTGTTTGCCCTGCCGGCGATCCTCGGGGTCGGCAATCCGCCGTCGACGCCCGGGCCGAGCCAGTCGGCAGGGCCGAGTGCCGGTTCCGCGAGCCCCACGCCGCTCGTCCCGACGCCCGTTCCCGAGCCGACCCAGCAGATCTACGTCGTCCAGGCCGGCGACACGATGTCCCGGATCGCGAACCGGTTCGGCGTGCCGCTGGCCGTCCTGTGCGACACGAACAAGGCCACGATCCCCAACTGTGACAAGGTCGTGGTCGGCCAGAACGTGATCATCCCGTCGGTCGCTCCGACGACGGTTCCAGGAGCGTCCCCGAGCCCGGAGGCGTCGGCGACACCGTAGGCGCCGGTCCCGGCTGGCGCGCCATGTCTCGCGTTGCCCAGCCTCGTTGCGTCGCCCGCGGATTGCCCCGAGGCGGGTCGGCTCGCGGACTACCTCGGCGTCAGGTTGATGCTCGTGATCTTGCCCGCCTCGACCCGGAATGACGCATCGAGATGCTGCGAGAGGGCGCCGGGCCGCACCGTCAGGACATCGGCCTGGTAGGTGATGCCGAGATCGCGCACCTCGCCCGGGATCATCTTCAGTCCTGGCTCGGCGCGCAGGAACCAGCCACCGACCTGCTCGACGCCACGGAGCGTCCGGGCATTGTCACCGACGTGGATCCGCATCTCGACGCGTTCATCCATCAGCGCGACCGCGCCCGGACGATCGCCATCATTGAGTTTCTCGAAGAACACTTCCATCGTGTCGACAGCACCCATGCGGCGCAGTGTAGGGGCGCCGGCGAACGAACGCCGGATGCGTGCCTCGAGGGCCTAGAACCCGCCCCCCGCGCCGCCCCCGCCACCCGATCCGCCGCCCCCGAATCCGCCGCCCCCGCCGCTGCTCGACGACGATGGCGCGCTGCCGACCGTGCCGAGTGCCGAGAACATGCCACCGAGGTCCGGGATGCCCGACGACGAGAACAGGCCGCCCCCAGCTCCGCCGCCGGAACCCGAGCCCACGAATCCGGACCCGTCGTGGTTGCGATACCAGAGCGGCATGAACCCGGTCTGCGATCCGGTCGCCTCCGAATCGGCCATCGTGCGGCCGAGGACATCCTCGACCTGTCCGGCCAGGCCGAGGGCGACCGACCAGACAACGGCCTGATCGGGGGTCTCGAGCCAGTCGAGGCCGGCTTCCTGGACGACCTGGTCCATCGAGCGTGCCTGCTCCATGGTCTTCGACAACGTCCGACGGTAGGCGTTCAGCCAGGCGCGTTGCATCGCCCCGGACATCGTCCGGGCGGGCATGGCCGACGCCACGACGAGAGTCACGACGCCACCGATGATCGCCGCGATGCCCACGACCGTCAGGCCGCTTGCCGGAATGGAC
>SCTE01000459.1 GCA_004298915.1 Chloroflexota bacterium
CACGAAGATCGGTAGCCAGCCGGACAAAGGCCAGCAGCGTCATGAGCCCGAATCGAACATCGGCCTCATCGCTCATGACGCCCTCGAACCACTCCTTGGCCTTCTCGTGGCGAGGGCTCGCCGCGTCATATGCGTACAGCAGAACGTTGGCATCGATGAGAATCATCGACGATCGGGCCCGTCCAGCGCCTCGAGCAGGCCTTCGACGTCATCGAGGTCGAGTCCCGGGCGAAGTCCGAGAGACTCCGCTTCAACCTCGAATTGGCGCGGTCGAGTCCTCGGCGCCTCGAGGCCAGCCCGGAGCGCCCGGTTCACCACGGACCGGAACGGCAGACCGGATCGCTGCGCCTCGCGCTGCAGGCCGGCCGCCACATCGTCGTCCAGGGTCAGGGTCGTCCGAGTCGGCACATCATGAAGCCTTACATCGAAGCATCATGATGTCAAGACACGCGGAGGAGGAACTTCGACACGCGACGACGATATCCGGCCACGATTGCCTCCGGATCACTCGACGGAGCTGACCGGACGGTCGATGGCGCACAATCCACCCATGACTGACACCGCTCGCACCAGCATCCGCCGCCGAATTCTCGCCGGGGAAACCCTGTTCGGCGCCTGGACCGACATGGCGTCGCCCGCTGCCACCGAGATCACCGGCAGTGCCGGCTACGACTGGCTCATCGCCGACCTCGAGCACGGGGCGGGCACGGAAGCCGAGCTGATCCCGGTATTGATGGCCGCCGAGCTGACCGGCGCGGCGGCATTCGTTCGTCCCCAGTCCGGAGAGCGGCTGCGGATCGGACGTGCGCTCGACCTCGGGGCGGCCGGGATCATGGTCCCGCGCCTCGATACCGCTGCACAGGTCGAGGAGGCGGTCTCGTTCCTGCGCTACCCGCCGGACGGCGTTCGTGGCGTTGCGCTCCGAACCCGCGGCGCGCGCCTCGGGACCGTCGGCCACGCCGAGGTCCGGACCTTGAACCGCGACATCGTGGGCATCATCCAGATCGAATCGCCGGGCGCGGTGCGCGAGGCGGACGCCATAGCCGCCATCAACGGCGTCGATGTCCTGTTCGTCGGTCCCGCGGACCTGTCGCATTCACTCGGCGTGCCCGGTCAGTTCTCCGACGCCACCTATCTCGCTGCACTCGATGCGGTGGTCGCGGCCTGTCGCGCCCACGGCAAGGCGGCCGGGATCCTCCTGTACGACCACGCTGCCTTCGGTCCGCACCTCGCCCGCGGGTTCACATTCCTGGGCGTCGGCTCGGAGGGGTCATTCATCGCCGAAGGGGCGAGGGCCGCCCTCGCCAGTGCCAGGGCCGGCCTCCCCGGCTAAGACCGGACGGGGCGAGCTCGAGGGTCGCGTCGACTGCCCATCCAAAAGGAAGTGCTACTCGTCGGCGATCCGCAGCTTGCTCGCACGTCCCGCGCGCGGATCGGTCTGGGCGATCACGACGCCGATGAGGATGAACGCGCCACCGAGCAGCTGGGTCGGGGACAGGCGCTCGTGGAAGAGGATCCCGGCGAGGACGATCGTCCAGATCGGCTCGACGGTGCTGACCAGCGAGGCACGCGCCGCGCCAATCCGATGCGCGCCCGCGTAGAACGTCTGGATCGCGATGAACGTGGCGACGACCCCGAGCCCGACGATCCCGGGCCACGCATCAATCGGGATCTGCGCCGGGAGCACCGGGCGTCCGACGGCAAGGGCGGTGATCCAGAAGGCCGTCGCGGTCGCGGTCATCATCACGGCACCGGCGGCGAGCGGATGCGCTCCGGCCGCGCCGCCACCCGCGTCCCGTCCCACGCCTGCCCGCCGCTCGCCGGCAAGCCGGGCTGACAGGACGATCCAGACGGAGTAGATGAGCGGGGAGGCCACCATCAGGAGGAGGCCCGACGCCGGTGGAGCGGTCGAGGCATCGATCGTCCCGACCGCGAGCGCCACGCCGGCCAGCGCGAGGGCAAGCGCTCCCCAGGCCCTGCGGCCTTCGAGGCGATGCCCAAGGCGGAGCGTCAGGACCGCGACAACTGCCGGATAGATGTAGACGATGAGGGCAGCCAGCGATGCCGGGACCGTCTCGAGTCCCGCGAAGTAGGTCGATGCGTTGCCCGTATAGAGGAGGCCGAGGGCCACCGCGACGTAGACCGCCCGACGGTCCAGCGTTGCGACGGCGGCGCGGCCGCCGGGCGTTGCCCCGACCCACGCCCAGGACAGTCCGGCACCGAGCGTGAATCGCCAGGCCATGAGGGTGTGCCAATCCACGCCCGTCGCGTAGACCGGCTTGGCGAACAGGGCACCCGAACCGAATCCGAACGCCGAGATGACGGTCAGCGCGATTCCGACGACGAGCGACGACGGCATCGCGCGAGGCTAGCGCTTCCAGGCGGGACGCATGATGCGTCTCCGTGGCACCGCACGCGGAACGCTCTACACTTCGTTCTCGTGACCGAGACCACCGAACGCGCTGTCGCAGCCCGAGTTCCATCCGTCACGGATGTGCAGCTTCGCGTCCTTGCCCTGCGCGACCCGATCACGGTCCGTCCCGGCACCAGCCTGGCGGCCTGCATCGACGTGATCCGGGAAACCGGCAGCGCCGATTCGGTGTTCGTCACGGACCTCGATGGCCGGCTCCACGGCGTCCTCACGGAACGTGACATCTTCGCCCGGCTCGTGGGCCATGAAGTGGACCTCAACCGGCCGGTCGAATCGATCATGAAGGAGCATCCCTGGACACTCCACCTCGACCAGCCCGTGCGCCACGCGATCGACCTCATGCAGACGGGCCGGTACCGCAATGTTCCCCTGGTCGATGACGACGACATCCTCGTCGGAGTCGTCCGCCCGGTCGACGTCCTGAAGTACCTCGCCGAGGCGTTCCCCGAGGAGTTGCTGAACCTGCCGCCGCGACCGCACCAGGTGATTCCCGAAACGGAGGGCGCGTGACCAAGGGCGAACAGGCCCCCGGCGGAGCCGTAGCGGAGCGCCAGCTCGAGCGCGTGACCATCCGGTTCGCCGGCGATTCAGGCGACGGCATGCAGCTGACGGGCACCCAGTTCACCCGGACCGCCGCCGTGTTCGGCAACGACATCAGCACCTACCCTGACTACCCGGCCGAGATCCGGGCCCCGGCCGGATCGCTGCCCGGGGTTTCCGGGTTCCAGCTCAGCTTCTCTTCAACCGAGATCCACACCCCCGGTGATGAGCCGGACGTCCTCGTGGCGATGAACCCGGCGGCGCTCAAGTCGAACATCGCCGACCTGCCGCCAGGCGGTGCGCTCGTCGTCAACCTGGATGCGTTCACGACGGCGAACCTCAACAAGGTCGGCTACGAGACCAACCCGCTTACCGACGGATCGCTGGCGGCA
>SCTE01000460.1 GCA_004298915.1 Chloroflexota bacterium
CACCCGGCCTGGACCCCGGGGGGCCGCGAGGCCAAGCCGGACGTCCCGGGCAAGAAGGCCGAGGCGCGCAGCCTCACGCGGGTGCGCCGGTTTCGGTACTACCCGGTCCGCCTCGTGGACGGGATGATCGAGGCGGCGATCCCCCGGGATTGAGCCCGATGCCCATGGACGGGCCCCGAACGGGGCGTCGCGTGATCGGCCTGGTGCCGGTCAGGCCTCGCGAGCGCCCGGGCGCCGGCGGGACGCCCGGTTGATGATCCGGACGACCTCCTCCGGGTCGTCGGTCACGGTGACGAGGTCGACATCCTCGGCATCGATCATCCCGTCCGCCACCAGCCGGGTCCGGAACCAGTCGAGCAATCCGCCGTAGAACTCGGTACCGACCAGGACAACGGGAAAGTGCCGGATCTTGCCGGTCTGGATGAGCGTCAGGGCCTCGAACAGCTCATCCATCGTCCCCAAGCCGCCCGGCAGGATCACGAATCCGTCGGCGTACTTCACGAACATCGTCTTGCGGGCGAAGAAGTAGCGAAACTCGACGCTCAGGTCGATGTACGGATTCGAGGACTGCTCGTGGGGCAGTTCGATGTTGCAGCCGACCGACAGTCCGCCGCCCTCCTGGCACCCGCGGTTGGCGGCCTCCATCACCCCCGGGCCGCCGCCCGTGATGATCGCGTAGCCCTCCTGGGCGAGCCGACGACCGATCTCGCGGGCGGTCGCGTAGGTCGGTGAATCGGGCTCGATCCTGGCGGAGCCGAAGACGGTGATGGCGGGTCCGAGGGTGGCGAGGGCATCGAACCCCTCGACGAATTCGGACAGGATCCGGAGCGCCCGCCACGGATCCGTGTTGAGGAAGGCCGGACGCTCCGTCGGCTCGAGGAGCTTGCGGTCCTCGGTCATCGTGGGGTCGCCGGACATCCGGGCGGCGGCTCGCGGCCCGATCGTCATCCGCCCGCTCCGACGGTGATCGCTCATGGGCTCCCCGGGATGATCGTCGGTGGACACGCTGCAACCTCCGGTCTGCCGCTCGAATCGGCCTCGAGGCGCATCCTACGCTCATGCCAGATCAGCCAGCGCCGACCCGCTCGCCACTGCGGACCGTGCTCGCGGTCGCGATCGTCCTGGCCGGGCTCGTCTGGATGCTCCAGGGCCTCGGCATCCTCACGGCGGGCCGGAGCTTCATGATCGGCGACCCGACGTGGACCGTGATCGGCGCCATCTTCGTCGTCGTCGGGATCGGGCTGGGCCTTCGAGGACGCCGGCGATCGGCCTGAGCGCACTCAGCCCGCGGCGAGCAGGGCCTTCCAGGCGGCCTCGCCACGCCCGGCCGTGCAGCCCTTGCCGATCCGAACCAGCGGCAGGCGCAGCAGTCGCTGGTCGGCAAGGAGGCGCTCGCCGAGCTCGGCGTCGGTCAGTCGCAGGTACCCGAGCCCGCCATCCATCCACGCGCGCCCGGTCGTATCGGCCAGGGCGGCGGCCCCGAGGCGTTCGACGAAGCGCCGCAACTCCCCGGCCGACATTGGCTTGCGCCGCAGGTCAACGAACTGGATCGCGACCCGCCGCTCCTTGAAGAACCGCAACGCCGCCCGCGTGGCCTGGTCGTCCTCCCGCCCGAAGACCTGGATGACCGGCCCGGTCGTGGACCCGGCACTCATCGCGGAGCCGGCCGCGGCTCGAGGACGACGATCGGGATGTGGTGTGCGGCCTCGGCCCTGTACAGGCGGTAGCCCGGGTACGCGGTCGCCGCCTGCTCGAAGATGGACTCGTACTCGACGCCGACTGCCTCGCGCGGCCGGACCGCGAACCGCCGACCTCGCAATTGAATCTCGACATCCGGGTCCGAACGCAGGTTGTGGTACCAGGCCGGGAGCACGCCGCTTCCGCCACGCGACCCGACGACGGCCCAGGATCCGGGCGGGTCGTCGACCGGAAAGGCGAACAGGGCTGCCGATCGACGTCGGCCGGAACGGCGACCGGTCGTCGTGAGCACGAGCATCTCGCAGCCCAGCGCGCGGCTCAGCATGCCGCGGCCGGCGGTTCGTCGATAGAGGAACGGATGCACGAGCTGGTCGAATCGAGTGACCGAGAAGCGCCCGATCAGGCGGTACGCGAGCGTGGGCAGCGGCATCGGGCGAAGCGTAGCGGGTCGGCTACCATCAGGGCCACAGGAGGTGCGCGGTGTCCGTCTGGTTCACGGTCCAGCTCGACGACAAACCCGGTTCGCTCGCGCGCGTGGCGACGGCGCTCGGCGAGCGCAAGGTCAACATCACGGGGATCGTCGGCGTTGCCGAGGACACCGACGGGGCGCTCATGCTGACGACCTCGGACCCGGTCGCGACGAGGCTCGCGTTCGAGGGGCTTGCGCTCGCGTTCGAGGAGCACGACGCGTCCGGTGGACTCGATCCGCACGAGATGAGCGTCGCCGACGTGCGCGCTCGCTGACGCGGACCGCGCCGCCCAGTGTCACGCCGAACGAACCTCCCGATCACCGTCGCGGCGCGGGCCATCGTCGAGGAGCCCGGCCGCACGATTCCCGCCCTCGCGAAGCGCCTGGCCGAGGCGGGTGGCATCACCCGGACCCTGTCCACCGTCCGCCGCCTGGGCGATCCGCAGGACGGCGGATCGGAGGAGCCGAGCCTGAACGGGGATGTCGAGATCGAGATCGAGGTCGAAGGTCTCGATGAGGAGAAGCTCGCCCGAACCCTCCATGCCACGCCCGGCGTACGCGCCCATCGCCTGACCCGTGCGCTCGACCGGATCTTCGGCAAGCGGGTCATCGTCATCGGCGGCGGCGCGCAGGTCGCCCAGGTGGCGCTCGGGGCCGTCAGCGAGGCCGACCGCCACAACCTGCGCGGCGAACGGATCTCGGTCGACACCATCGCCCTCGTCGGCGAGAAGGAGATCGCGGCCGCCGTCCGGGCCGTGGCCGACCTGCCCCGGGCCCGCCTCCTGGTCCTGGCCGGATCCATCATGGGCGGCGACATCTCCGTGGCAGCCCGCGAGATTCGCGAACAGGGCATCCCGATCATCTGCCTCAACATGGTCGGCTCCATCACCGAGGTCGCCGATCTCGTGGTGAGCGACCCGGTCCAGGCCGGCACGATGGCGGTCATGGCAGTGGCGGACACGGCGACCTTCGAGCTCGCGCGCCAGCGCGGCCGCCGGTACTGAATCGACGGCGGCGGCAATGCGCATCGCGACCTGGAACGTCAACTCGCTCAAGGCCCGGATGGACGCCGTCGAGGCCTGGCTCGGCAAGGTCGAACCGGACATCCTGCTGATCCAGGAGACCAAGCTCAGCGACACGGACGCCCCGATCATGCCGTTCCGGATGCTCGGCTACGACCTCGTCCATCACGGGGAGGGCCGCTGGAACGGCGTGGCCATCGCAACCCGGGTCGGCGCCGCGGACGTGATCACGAACTTCGGGGACGGCCCGGTACGGGACAGTTCGTCCGGGGCCGCGGTTGCGGTCTCCGAGGATGACTTCGATCCGTTCGACGAGGCGCGCATGATCTCCGCCGTGTGCGGTGGCATCCGCGTCACGTCCCTCTATGCGCCGAACGGCCGGGTTGTTGGCTCGCCGTTCTACGACGGCAAGCTCCGGTGGTTCGACCGCCTGTCCCGCTGGCTGGCCGAATCGCGTTCGCCGAACGAACCGCTCATCCTGGGCGGCGACTACAACGTCACCCCGTCCGACGATGACGTCTGGGATGCGGTGGCGGCCCACGGCGGGACGCACGTGTCCGAACCGGAGCGAGCCGCGCTCGAGCGCCTGCGCGGATGGGGACTCGAGGATGCGTACCGTCGCGTCCAGCCGGCGCTCGGTCGGTTCTCCTGGTGGGACTACCGGGCCGGGATGTTCCACCGGAACGAGGGGATGCGGATCGACCTGCTGTACGCCACGGCACCCGTCGCCGCGCGGGTCGTGTGGGCCGAGGTGGACCGGGAGGCCCGCAAAGGACCGCCGACGCCATCGGACCATGCGCCGGTCGTCCTGGACCTCGACGAACCCGGGCGCCCGTTCGACCCCGGGTGGACCGGCACCCTCGAACGAATCGCCGCGCGGACCCGGCCGCGTCGCTGACGCCAGCGGCGGTCCGGCAAGCGCGACACCAGAGCCCCGGGCCCGATCAGGTGTGGTGGATCCGCTCCAGGTCGGTGATGAGGATCGTGGCGCCCCCGTGGCGCACGGTTCGTGCGCGCCAGTCCTCGAGGCGCTCTCGAAGGCTCACCGGCATCTCCAGGTCCCTGGCCTGGGAGCTGCGCTCGAATGAGGCGAGCACGTCATCGAGCTGGGTTTCCTCGACGGCCAGGACGAAGGTGACGTTGGGCTCGTCGAGATAGCCACCGACCGACGCGATCCGCGTGAATCGGTGGCCATGTTCGCGCAGGTCCTCGCTCACGGCGCGGGCGTCGACCTCCTGGACGAACGCGGTCAGCAGCTTCATTCCCCCGAGTGTACCCGGGAACGTTGCGTCCGAGGCCGTCGGACGCAACGATCAGTCGAGCGTGATCCGCTCGTGCCAGACCGGGACGTGGACCTCGAAGCCGAGTGCCTCGACCTTCGGCGCGAGGACCTGCTGGGCCTCCGGGTCGCCATGAACGAGGAAAACGCGGCGCGGAAAGCCTGCGGCGCCGGGCTGCAGACCCTCACCGAACCGGCCGATCCAGGCCAGCAGCGCAGGCTCGTCGGCGTGAGCCGAGAAGCCGCTGATCGAACGGATCCGGCAGCGGACCTGGCGGACCTGGCCATCGAGCTTCACCGTCTTCGCGCCGGCCTGGAGGTTGGCACCGAGCGTGTGGCTGCCCTGGTAGCCGACGAACAGGATCGTCGCGAGGGGATCGTCGATGAGCTCGCGCAGGTGCCCGACGACCCGTCCGCCGGTCAGCATCCCGTTCGACGCCACGATCATGTACGGCCGGGCCGATCGGGCGATCGCGCGCGAATCGTCGAGCTTCATGGTCTCGACCTGCTTCGGGTAGTCGAGCGGCGTATCTCCCGACCGCAGGAGCGCGGCCGTCTCGTCGTCGTACAGGTCGGGGTGACTTCGATAGATCGCCGAGGCCTTGGAGGCCATCGGCGAATCGAGGTACAGGGGCAGCAGCGGGATCTGTCCCGCGTCGATGAGCCGGTCCAGCTCCCAGACGATCTCCTGCGTCCGCCCGATCGCGAAGGACGGGATCAGGAGGACGCCCGCGGATCGGTCCACCTCGCGGACGGCCTCGGCGAGCGTCCGGAGCGCCTCGGCCGCGGGCTCATGCTCGCGGCCGCCGTAGGTCGATTCGATGCACACGTAGTCGGCCCGGGTCAGGACCGTCGGGTCCTTGAGGATCGGCGCACCGGGCCGCCCGAGATCGCCCGAGAAGACCAGGGTGCGCTCCGGGCCGCCCTCGACCTCCTGGACGCGCAACCGGATGATCGCCGAACCGAGGATGTGACCGGCATCGAGGAAGGTCGCATGGATCCCGGGAGCAACCTCGATCTCGTTGTCGTAGGCCACGCTGTTGAACAGCGGCAGGACCGCTGCCGCCTCCTTCTCCGTGTACAGCGGCAGGTCCAGGTCGATCAGGAGGTCCGGATGCTCGGCGACCATGGCCGCCTCCTCGGCGATGTCCTGACCCGGGTCACGCATCGGTTCGATCGTCGTCTCGACGTGCTCCCCGGTCTTCACCGAGCCGGTCGCGAAGCGGAAGTGCCGGTGTCCGTACGGCTGGGCCGGCACGGTATCGACGTCGCCTCCGGCCGGCCCGGCCGACGCGATGTCCTCGCGTCGTGCCTGCTCGACCGCATCGACGTACTGGCCGGCCGCGCGTCGGTCCTCCTCAATCGCCTGCTCCGGGTGGCGCGCCTCCCAGCGTGAGCCCCGCTTGGCGAACTCCTCCTGGAGGCGACCGCTGTCGAGGAGCACCAGTTCGGCGAGCTCGGCCGTGGCGGCCGTGAGGTGGATCGGGCCCGTGAAGCCCATCTTGACCGCGACCGGCAGGAGGCCGCAGTGGTCGAGATGGGCATGCGTGACGAGGATGGCATCCAGCCCGGCCGCCTCGAACCCGAGCGGGATGCGGTTCCGGACGGATTCGGTCGGCCGTCCCTGGAACATCCCGCAGTCGATCAGGATGCTGGCTCGCTTCGTGGACAGGTGAAAGCGCGAGCCGGTGACGGTGGCCGCGCCACCGAGGAAGTGCAACTGCATGCGGGGAGTGTGCCAGCGCGCCGCCGGACCCGCTTACGGGCGGACGCCGCATCCGATTTCCGACTTGGACGCCCTCTGGCCGCTACGATCCGTTGATGCCCGATGTCCCAACCGCCTCCAACCACGCGCCGGCGGTCACGCGGCCGCGACCGTCGATCATGTCCCGGCTCCCGGGCCTCCTGGCCGGCCTCGTGATCTTCGGGTTCGGGATCGCGCTGATGGCGCGCGCCGGCATCGGGCTCGGGCCCTGGGAGGCGTTCCACCAGGGCATCCAGTTCCGGACCGGCATTCCGATGGGGACGATCTCGATCCTGCTCGGCCTGCCGATCCTGGCCCTATGGTGGCCGCTCGGCGAGCGACCCGGGATCGGGACCCTCGTCAATGTCCTCCTCATCGGCTCGGCCACGAACGTCGGCAACGCGGTTCTGCCGACCCAGACCGTTCCAGTCCTCCAGTTCATCCAGATGGCGGCAGGGGTGGTGGTGATCGGAATCGGGTCGGGCCTGTATCTCGCCGCGGACCTCGGGCCCGGGCCGCGCGACGGCCTCATGGTCGGGGTGCACCATCGGTTCAGGTGGTCGATTCGCCGCGCGCGGACCGCGATCGAACTCGCGGTGCTCGTAGCCGGCTGGGCGCTTGGTGGGACGATCGGCATCGGAACCGTCGTCTTCGCCTTCGGGATCGGGCCGGTGGTCCAGGTCATGCTGGGGGTCTTCGATCGAGACGGACGGATCGCCCGCGGGCGCGCCGTCCGCGTCCTCGGTGGCGCACCGGGCAGCGTGGGCGAATAGCCGGCGCGCTCGGCGCCTACGATGCCGGCATGTCGTTCACGGACGATCCCGACGTCGAACGCCTCGAGGCTGCCTACGGGCGGTATCTCGAGGCCTGGGGCGCATGGATGGTCGGCCACCACCGCGGCTTGGCCGGCGAGAAGCGCCTGGCATCGGCGCTCGTCAAAGCCCGGCGAACGCTCGGCACGTTGCTCGCGGCCCGACGCTGGAATGCCCTGGCGGCCGACGACGAGGCGGCCGTCCGAACCCTGCGAGCCTGCCTGCCGGATCTCGATGCGTGGGCACGACCGCTCGATGGACGGGTGTTCGCCGACTCGGCGGACGATGCCACGATGCGGGGCGGGACCGAGCCCGATGGGCACGACAGCGTCGCGGCGCTCCGACGGGCGGCCTTCGACGCCTGGGGCCAGGCCATGGCGACGCTGGCGGTAGGCAGCGAACGGTTCGACCGCCTGACCGTGACCTCGATGCTGGCCCGCGAGGACGACGAGGCCCGGCGCCGCGCCCTGTTCCTGTCGATGGAGCCCGCCTGGCGCTCCCTCAACGGCGACGACACGCCCGACAGCTCGTATCGTCGCCTCCTCGCCGCATCCGCTGCCCGGTGGGCGGGCGAGGGATCGCCGATCGAGGCCAACGCCCGCTCGCTGGGCATGGATCCCGCGACGGTGGAACCAACCATGCGGCGGGTCCTCCACGCGTTCCGGGAGGTGGCGATCGGCCCCGGCCTCGTGGAACCCTGGGATTACCGTCATCGCGTCGGCGAGCTGGCCCGGCGCCTGGACACGCTCGTGCCGCTCCATCGACTCCGCGAGATCAATGACGCCCATCTCCGCTCGATCGGCGCCGACCCGACGGCGCTTGCCATCGGCTACGACATCCATCCGCGCGCCGATCGGCCCGTGATCCCGACGGCATTCACGGTCAGCGAGGACATCGCCTTCCGGGGCCCCGATGGCTCATGGACGCCCGCACGGCCGTGGGTCTTCGCGACCTATGCCGAAGGCGGGATCGGCAACCTCGAGGAGCTGCTGCACGAGAGCGGGCACGCGCTCCACTACGCCGCGATCCGGGCCCGTCCCGCGATGTTCACCTGGCCGCCCGACCAGACCGCGTTCGTCGAGGCGATCGCCGATGTCGTCGGCTGGACGACCCACGAGCCGGCATTCCTGCGCGAGCATCTCGGGGTCGAGGTCACGGCTCGGGAGTCGGTCATCGCCCGATTCGGGGGCGTGGCCCTGGATGTGGCGTGGACGCTCTTCGAGCTCGAATTGCATCGACATCCCGATCGTTCTCCGAACCAGACGTGGGCCGAGATCGTGGAGGGCGACCTTGGGATCCGCGGCCATCCCGAGTGGTCCTGGTGGGCCGGTCGCGGACAGTTGATCGATGGGCCGGGCTATCTGGCCAACTATGCCCTGGGGGCCATGGTCGTGGCCGCCATCCGGGCCCGGTTGCGCGCCATCCGGGGCGACTGGTCGCTCGGCGATCCGGGCTGGTATGCCCAGGTGTCCGAGGCGCTCCTCAGGTACGGCGGCGGCCGAAGCCCGCGATCGCTGCTGGCCACCTTCCTCGAAGGACCGGTGACGGCCGATCAGCTGATCGCGAACATCGAGGAGGCCGGCTGACGATCAGGTCGCGCGGCGACGCGCGAATGCGACCACGACGATGAGCAACCCGGCGACGAGGGCCGCAACGGCCACGGGCCCGATGACCCCACCGAGATCG
>SCTE01000461.1 GCA_004298915.1 Chloroflexota bacterium
CGTGGTGACGACCTGGCGAGATCCGGCCGTGCTCGGACCGATCCGGGCCGAGCAGCTGATCCTCGCGGTGCTCGTCGCCGCGAGCATCGCCATCGTCTGGCGACGGCGAACCCCGTAGGCGTCGGCGTTCGCCGGGGTCGGCGGTCCCGCCGATTTGGTCCGGCGCGGTATCGTTCGATCATCACGTCGCGCGCCAGACGCTCCATTCGAGGTTCCAGACCATGACCCAGATCGCCGAGCCCGAGATGGCTCGCCCGTCCGCTTCAAACGACGTCGTTCCGCACTGGATCGGGGGCCGGCGCGTGCCCGGCACGTCCGGCCGTCGCGGGCCCGTCTTCAACCCGGCCAGCGGCCAGATCGCGCGCGAAGTCGATTTCGCGTCGATTGCCGAGGTCGATGCCGCCGTCGCGGCGGCCAAGGCCGCCTTCCCGGCCTGGCGCGCGACGTCGCTCTCGAAGCGGACCGAGATCATGTTCAAGATCCGGAACCTCGTCGAGGCCCATCGCAAGGAGCTCGCCGCGCACCTCACGGCCGAGCACGGCAAGGTCCCGTCGGACGCGCTCGGCGAGATCGCCCGCGGCATCGAGAACCTCGAATTCGCGACCGGCATCCCGAATCACATGAAGGGTGGCTTCTCGGAGCAGGTCTCGAGCGGCATCGACGTCTACCAGATCCGCCAACCGCTCGGCGTTGCCGCGGGAATCACGCCCTTCAACTTCCCGGCGATGGTCCCGATGTGGATGTTCGCCAACGCGATCGCCTGCGGCAATACCTTCGTCCTCAAGCCGTCGGAGAAGGACCCGTCGGCGTCCCTGTTCATCGCGGAGTTGCTGGCCGAGGCGGGCGTCCCGGACGGCGTCTTCAACGTCGTGAACGGCGACAAGGTCGCCGTGGACCGGATCCTCGAGCATCCCGACATCGCCGCGGTCAGCTTCGTCGGCTCGACGCCGATCGCCCGCTACATCTACGAGACCGGGACGAAGAACGGCAAGCGCGTCCAGGCCCTCGGCGGGGCCAAGAACCACATGATCGTGCTGCCGGATGCCGACGTCGAGATGGCGGCCGACGCCGCCGTATCCGCGGGCTACGGGTCCTCGGGTGAGCGCTGCATGGCGATCGCGACGGTCGTGGCCGTCGGGGCCGTTGCGGATCCCTTGGTCGAGGCGATCGCGAAGCGGCTGCCCAAGATCAAGGTCGGGCCCGGGACGGACCCGGAGGCCGAGATGGGACCACTCGTCACGAGGGTCCATCGGGACAAGGTCGCCTCGTACCTGGACATTGCCGTGGCGCAGGGCGCGACGGTTGTGGCCGATGGCCGCGAGCACCCGCTCTATGGGTCCTCGGACGGGTTCTTCCTCGGAACCTCGCTCATCGACAACGTCGCGCCGGGCATGGACTGCTACCGGGACGAGATCTTCGGGCCGGTCCTGACCGTGACCCGCGTCGGTACGTACGACGAGGCGCTCCAGCTCGTGAACGACAACCCGTACGGCAACGGGACCGCCATCTTCACCCGCGATGGGGGAGCGGCCCGCCAGTACCAGTTCGATGTCAACGTCGGGATGGTCGGGATCAACGTCCCGGTGCCAGTCCCCGTCGCGTTCTACAGCTTCGGTGGCTGGAAGGCCTCGCTCTTCGGCGACCTCCACATGTACGGCCCCGAGGGGATCCAGTTCTACACGCGAGCGAAGATCGTGACCTCGCGCTGGCCGGACCCGGGTACCTCGAAGGTCGATCTGGGCTTCCCCCGGACGCGATGACCGCCGCCGACCCGACCGTCGCCGGGCACGACCCCACGGCCTGGCACCCCCGGCCGACGCTGGCCGGGACCGACTACACGGCCCCGTCGGTCTGGGACGAGGAGCGGGAGCGGATCTGGTTCGGCGGCTGGATCTGCATCGGGCGTTCGGAGGAAATCCCGGAGGCCGGGAGCTACGTGGTTCGCGATGTCGTCGGCGAGTCCGTGTTCGTGGCTCGGAACCGCAGCGGGGGCCTGCACGCGTTCTACAACGTCTGCGCCCATCGAGGCACACGACTCCTCGACGAGGCACCGGAGTGCGGGCTGCTGGGCAAGGCCATCAAGTGCCCGTATCACGCCTGGTCCTACGATCTCGACGGCCGGCTCAT
>SCTE01000462.1 GCA_004298915.1 Chloroflexota bacterium
CGCCCAGGCTAAAGCCCTCTTAGAGATGGCCCGCATCGTCTTCCTCGACCGCATTCCCTGGGACTACCGCGTCGACACGCCGGGGCTCCGGCCGCTCGGCGGCTCGCAGTCGGCGCTCTGCTATCTGGCCCAGGCGCTGGCCGAGCTCGGCCACGAGGTCGAGACGGTCACCCACACGAGTCAGCCCGGCCGCATCGACGGCGTCCTCTGCCGGAGCGCGCCTAAGACCGGCTTCGAGGTCTTTCACCAGGCCGACGCCGTCGTCGTCCTCAACGATCCCGACCTCGCCGTGGCGCGCGCGATCCGCGCCGCCGTCGGGCCCAAGGGGCTGGTTCTCCTGTGGACCCAGCACGACACCGACCAGCCGGCGATGGCGCCCTTCGCCGATCCGGATGTCAGGGCCGCCTGGGACAAGGTGGTCTTAGTGAGCGAGTGGCAGCGCCAGGCCTACGGCCGGAGCTTCGGGCTCGCGCTCGAGAAGGGCGTCGTCCTCGCCAATGCGGTCGCGCCGGCCTTCGCTCGGATCTTCGCCGAGGGCGAGGATGTGCTTGCCGCCAAGTCGGGCCCGCCGGTCCTCGCATACACCAGCACGCCCTTCCGCGGCCTCGACGTGCTGCTCCAGGCGTTTCCGCTGATCCGCCGGCGCCGCCCCGAGGCCCGCCTCCTCGTCCATTCCAGCCTCGGCGTCTATCAGGTCGCCCGATCCGACGACGCCTATCTCGGCCTCTACGAGCGCGCGGCCGCGATGCCCGGCGTCGACTACGCCGGATCGGTCCCCCAGCCCGCCCTCGCCGCCGCGCTCAGGCGCACGCTCTGCTTCGCCTATCCCTCCACATTCCCCGAGACCTTCTGCATCTCCGCCCTCGAGGCGATGGCGGCGGGCTGCCTTGCGGTCTTGGGCGACCTCGGCGCGCTCTCCGAGACCACGCTCGGCCTGGCCGAGCTGGTTGAGCCCGACCCCGACCCCGAGGTCTATGCCGAGCGCTTCGCCGACCGCCTGGTCCAGGTGCTCGAGTCCGCGGATGCCGATCCCAAGGCGCTGGCCCGGCGCCTCGAGGGCCAGGTGCGCCATCTCAGCGAGCGCGCGACCTGGCCCAAGCGGGCGGCGGAGTGGAGCCGCTGGATCGCGGCGGAGCGGGCGGCGAGAGCGTGATGAGCCTGCCCGAAAGACGCCGCCTGGCGCTCCGCCCGGACGACGCGGCGGCTCTCGAGAATTTTGCCGGCGCCGGCGGCGGCGGGCGCTGGTTCAAGCGCGCGCTCGCCGTCGCGCCGGATTTCCTCCAGGCCTGGATCAACTTGGGCGCGCGCGCGAGCGGGGCCGGGGAGAGGGTGCTCGCCCGGCGCGCGCTCAAATGCGCGCTCGCTCTCTCGCCCGCCGCCGATGCCGCCTGGTTCAATCTCGGCGTGGCATCGGGAAACGACGGCGCCGTCGCCTATCGCCGCACGCTGGCGCTCGATCCAGAGGCCCTAGATGCCACGGCCAATCTCGGCGACGTGCTGCGCTCGGGCGACCCGCTGACCCAAGCGATCCAACCCTACCGCCGGGCGCTGGCGCTGGATCCCTCCGCACCCGCCCTCCTCAAGAGCCTGATGTTCTGCCTCCACTACCACCCGGAGACGGAGAGCCAAGCGCTCTTCCGCCTCTATCGGCGCTGGGCGGCGCTGCAGGGTCCGCCGGACCTAAGTCCGCACGACGTCGGCGCCGAGGAGGACCGGCGCCTCAGGGTGGGATATCTCTCGGCCGATCTCTACGACCATCCGGTCGGCCGCAACCTCGTCGGCCTCCTCGAGCAGCACGACCGCCGCCTCATCGAGGTCCACGTCTATGCCGAGCCGGTCAGGGAGGACGGCTTGACCCAGAGGCTCAAGGCCAACGCCGCCGGCTGGACCTCGACCGCCGGATCAAGTGATCGCCAGGTCGCGGCGAAGATCCGCTCCGATCGCATCGACATCCTGGTGGTGCTGGCCGGGCACACGCCGTTCAACCGCGTCGAGGTCGCCGCTTTCAAGCCGGCGCCGGTCCAGCTGAGCATGCACGACTTCACCACCAGCGGGCTCGGCCAGGTCGACTACTTCCTCTCCGATCCCGTGCTGAGCCCCGAAGCCGGCGCCGAGCGCTTCACAGAGAAGGTGGTGAGGCTGCCGTGCTTCTATCTGCACATGCCGCTGCCCGAGGTGCCGCTGCCCGAGGTGCCGCTGACGACGGGCGGAGACGGCCCGCTCGTCTTCGGATCGTGCTCGAACCCGGCCAAGCTCAACGACCGGGTGATCGGGCTCTGGGCCCGCGTGCTCGAAGGAGCGCCCGGGACCAGGCTTCGCCTCAAGTACCGCGAGCGCTTCGCCGATCCCCTGATCCAGCGGCGCTGGCGGGACCTCTTCGCCCGGGCCGGCGTCGATCCTGAGCGCCTCGACTTCGTCTCGGGCGGCCTCGGTCTGGAGGAGCACCTGGCGCGCGTCGGCGAGCTCGACATCGCACTTGATCCGTTCCCCTTCAACGGCTCCACCACCACCTACGAGGCCTTGTGGATGGGCGTGCCGGTGGTGACGCTCGCCGGCGAGCGCTTCGTCGGGCGCACCGGCCTCGCCCTCTTGGCCCAAGTCGGGCTCGCCGGCCTCGCGGTCGAAACCGAGGGGGCCTATGTCGCCGCCGCCTTGGGCCTCGCCCGCGACGCCGGCCGCCGCGCCCGCCTTCGCCGGGAGCTCAGGGATCGTCTCAAGGCCTCGCCGCTGCTCGACGCGGCCGGCCATGCGCGCCACCTCGAAGCCGCCTTGAGACGGATGTGGCGGGACTGGTGCAGGCGGCCCTCCCACACGAAAGAACGAAACCACGCATGACCGTCCGGGAGACGCCCCCGGTCACGGCCGGCCCGGACCCTGCCCCAGGTCCTGCCCCAGATCCTCTCGGCGATCGCCGGGCGCTGGCGGCAGAC
>SCTE01000463.1 GCA_004298915.1 Chloroflexota bacterium
GCCTTGTCCACCTGGATCACGTCGTTGAGGTAGAAGCGGTTGACGAGCACGGCCTCGGCCGAGCCGATGTCGACGGCTGCCTCGCCGTTCCTGACCACCGGGTCGGTGATCGCGACGAACATCTGGGCGCCTCGATCCATCAGCGATTCGGGCACGGCACCCGGATGGATCTGGACGCTCCCGATGATCGTGAATGGCGGAGCGATCAGGGCCACGTCAAACGACACCTTGTGGACGCGGTGCGCGGCGCGCTCGTCATCGGACCTCGCCGCCAACGTGTCAGACCCGGCGATCACGACGATCAGGTCGTACGGATCGATCTCCTGAATCCCCGGCGCGGATGCAAGATCCGCGCTCCCGTCGAGCGGCGCCCATCGAACGTCGGCGACCGGGATGGCCTCGCGCTGGTTGACGACGTCGAGGAGACGACCAGTCATGACCAGTTGGCCTTCGAGGCGCCACTCCGCGGTGAACCCCTTGAACCCGATCGCCCGGGCGGTCATCGAGCTGACGGCCGGCGTTTCCGCCTGCGGCGGCGGCGCCTCGACTTCCTTCCTGCCAAACCCGAAGGGCACGACCTACTCCTCGGCTCGTCCTGAGTGTTCACGGATGATATCCACGACGCCGGCGTCGGCAAGGGTCGTCGTATCACCCAGGGCCCGACCCTCCGCGATGTCCCGGAGCAGGCGCCGCATGATCTTGCCCGACCTCGTCTTGGGCAGGTCCGGCACGAACATCAACTGCTTCGGGCGGGCAATGGGCCCGATCACGTAGGCCACGTGCTCGCGAAGCTGGACGGCGAGCGCGTCGGATGGCGTCTGATCGGCCTTGAGGATCACGAACGCGAAGATCGACTGCCCGGTCACGTCGTCCTTGGTCCCCACGACGGCGGCCTCCGCCACGGACTTGTGGTCGACGAGCGCCGACTCCACCTCGGTCGTGGAGATCCGATGGCCGGCCACGTTCATGACGTCGTCGACGCGCCCGAGGAGCCAGAAGTAGCCTTCCTCGTCGCGCTTGGCGCCGTCGCCGGCGAAGTACTTGCCGGGGAACCGCTTCCAGTACGTTTCCCGATACCGTTCCGGGTCGCCGTAGATGCCACGGAGCATGGCCGGCCACGGGCGCGTCAGGACCAGGTATCCCCCACCCCCGAACGGGACGGTATCGCCGTTCGCATCGACGACATCGGCACCGATGCCGGGGAACGGGAACGTCGCCGAGCCCGGCTTGGTCACGGTCACGCCGGGCAGGGGCGTCAGCAGGATCTGGCCGGTCTCGGTCTGCCACCACGTGTCGACGATCGGCGCACGGCCACCGCCGACGTGCTCGTGATACCAGAGCCAGGCCTCGGGATTGATCGGCTCCCCGACCGACCCCAGGACACGGAGCGTGGTCAGGTCGTGCGCGGCCGGGTGGTGCGTTCCCTGCTTCATGAACGCGCGGATGGCTGTCGGCGCCATGTACAGGATGGTCACCCGGTACTGCTCGACGATCTCCCACCAGCGCTCCCAGGTAGGGGTGTCCGGCGCGCCCTCGTACATGACGCCGGTCGCGGCGTTGGCCAGCGGCCCGTAGACGATGTAGCTGTGGCCGGTCACCCAGCCGATGTCGGCGGCGCACCAGTACACGTCGTCGGGCTTGAGGTCGAAGATCATCTCGTGGGAGTAGCTCGTCCCGAGGAGATAGCCGGCGGTGGTGTGGAGGATGCCCTTCGGCTTGGCGGTCGTGCCGGAGGTGTACAGCAAATAGAGCATGTGCTCCGAATCGACCGGTACCGGCGCACAGTCGGGTGACTGTCGCTCCACGATGTCGTGCCACCAGTGGTCCCGCCCGGGGACCATGTGGATGTCGTGGCCGGTCCGGTTGACCACGATCGCCGCCTTGATCGACGGGGTCGCGGCAAGTGCCTCGTCGGCGTGGTGCTTGAGCCCGACCTCCTTGCCTCGGCGAAAGCCCCCGTCCGCGGTGATGAGGACCTTCGCCCCGCAGTCATTGATCCGTCCGGCAAGCGCCTCCGCGGAGAACCCGCCGAACACGACGGTATGGGGAGCTCCGATCCGGGCGCACGCGAGCATCGCGATCGGGAGTTCGGGGATCATCGGCATGTAGATCGCCACCCGGTCGCCCTTCTCGACGCCGAGCTCGCGCAGGGCGTTGGCCGCCTTGCCGACCTCGCGCAGGAGGTCGGCGTAGGTCAGCGTGCGGGTGTCCCCGGGCTCGCCGATCCAGTGGTACGCGACCTTGTCGCCCAGACCGGCCTCGACGTGGCGATCGAGGCAGTTGTACGCGACGTTGAGCTCGCCCCCCACGAACCATTTCGCGAACGGGAGGTCCCATTCGAGGGCCGTCTCGAACGGCTTCGTCCAGGTCAACCGCTCGCGGGCCTGGCGCGCCCAGAACTCGACGTAATCCCGCTCGGCCTCGTCATACAGTGAGGCCTGCGCATTGGCTTGCCGGGAGAAGGCGGGGTCGGGCGGAAAGACCCGCTTCTCCGCCATGAGGTTCTCGATCGCTGGATTGCCGTCGCCACGGGATTCAGTCGTCAATGGTCCCCTCCGGCCCTGGCGTGATTCATTGATGCGGTCGGGTCGCATCGTCGGTGGCGGCAAGGCTCGCCAGCATCCTACCGTGCCGGTGAGCCGCGGTCACTCCTCCGGCGCGAGATCGTCGTCCGTGGGACCGGCCGAAGCCGTCGGGGCTGCGAGCGCTGCCTCGGGCCGGTTGAGCACGACGCGGTGGGGGTACGGGATCTCGATGTCGTTGGCCTTGAACGCGGCGAGCAGGCGCTTTCGCAGTTCCCCCGGAGCAGCCCAGCGCTCTGGTGCCCGCACGGTACCGA
>SCTE01000464.1 GCA_004298915.1 Chloroflexota bacterium
CGTCTGGATCGGTTGCCGAGCCCGTCATCGCGTAGCGGAAGGCGCCCGTCCCCGTGTTCTGCACGGTCAGGACCCCGCTGACGCTGTCGCCCGGGACCATCGCCGAGAACGTGATCAGCGCGCTCGACGGCGCGACGCCGAGAGTGATCGTGCCGACCTGCACCGGCTCATCCCGGGAGTTCTGGCTCGTCAGCAGGGCCAGCGTGATCGCGCCACCGACGGTGATGGTCCCCGCGATCGCGAGCCAGAGGACCGATGTCGTGCGTCGGCGACGTCGGAGCGCATGCGCGAATCCACGCGGTGGTCGCGTCGAACCGGCAGGTCGTGTCACGCGCCTTGCGATCCTCATCCATCGGCGCGAGCGGCAGCTTCGGTTGACGGCCCGACAGGCGCCGAACACGGCACGGATCCCACTGCCGGCCGGTGCGGTCGCGCTGTCGCATCGGAGGTTGCGGGCCCGGGACATTCTGCCACTCCAGCGCAACCCTCGGCACGGGTTCGACGCACGGCCCGTGCTCGCGACGGGCGCGGCCTCGACCTTGGCAGGCTGACGCGCGGTCCGATGCGGAACGAACCGCCGCGTAAGGCGAGGATGATCGACCGGCGATCGGATCCGGGTAAGGTCAGGCTGCCCGCTGAGATCCCGCCGGCCTCGCCGATCCGCCGACCCGCCTGGGCCGCGCCGCCGAGGCCGGCACCCCAGCACAGTCCCGCCACACGCAGGGCCGGCCCGTGACCCGTCGGCCGGCCAGGGAAGGAGTCCCGGACCGTGAACAAGGTCCTGTTGACCGGCCGCCTGACGCGAGATCCCGAGATGCGGGCCCTCGCCTCCGGCAAGCACGTCACGCAGTTCAGCGTGGCAACCCATGAATACGCGGGCAATGGAAAGGAACGGCCCGAGTTCCACAACATCGTGACCTGGGATCGCCTCGCGGAAATCTGCGGGCGGTATCTCGGCAAGGGCCAGCAGGTGGCGATCGAAGGCCGCATCCAGACGCGAACCTGGGACGACGAACGCGGCGCCCGCCACTGGAAGACCGAGATCGTCGCGGCCAGCGTCGAGATGCTCTCCGGCCGCGGCAAGAAGGACTATGCCGCCGAGTCGGCGGCGGACGCCGACGATGCCGGCACGGGCGACGCCGACGGCTCAGAGCCCGCCGCCGCGGTTCCGGCCGACGAGCCGATCCCGGAAGCCGCGGCGGCCTGACGCGATCCCGCGAACTTCGACCTGCGGGGGCCGGCGCCGGCTGTCGGCTCGGTCCCCGCCTATTCCACGCGGTAGAGCAGCCGGCGAGCCAGCCCGGTCTCGTCGGCAACGAGCCGCGCGGCGCTGCCGCGCGGCGTTCCGGCACGAACGAGCGCCTCGACCTTCGCCAGGGCCGCCTGAACGCTCTTGTCTGGCGGACCTCCGGCCGTACCCACCGCGCCGGACCCGGCATCAGCCCTGTGATCGGCGGATACGTACCAGCCGACCACGATGACCGCCTCGCCGAGGATCGGCATCTCGCCGGCGGCCAGCCTGGCATCGATCTCCGCGAGCGTGCCCCGGACCACCTGCTCGTGGACCTTCGTCAACTCTCGACAGATGGCGGCGGGTCGGTCGTCGCCGCAGGTAGCTCGCAGGTCGGCGATGGTCGCCCCCAGGCGCCTCGGCGCCTCGAAGATCACGCAACCGCGCTCGTCGGCCCCGATGCGGGCCAGGCGTTCTCGCCGCTCGCGACCCTTGCGCGGGAGGAAGCCGTCGAACGTCCAGCGCGGCCCCGCGATGCCCGAGGCGGCGACGGCGACGAGGACGGCCGATGCCCCGGGAATGGCGACCACGCGCCCGCCCTCGCTCGCCCAACGTCCGGCCAGATCCTCGCCAGGGTCGCTGATGCCGGGCGTCCCGGCGTCGGTCACGAGCGCGAGGTCGTCGCCGCCGCGGAGGTGGGCGAGCAACTCGAGCGACCGGTCCGGATCACTGCGTGCGTGGAAGCTGACGGTCCGGGTCCGGATCTCGTAGCGGGCGAGGAGGCGCCGCGTGACGCGCGTGTCCTCGGCCGCGATCAAGGGGACGTCGCGCAGGACCTCGACCGCCCGGAACGTGATGTCGGCGAGGTGGCCGATCGGCGTGGCCACGAGGTACAGCGTGCCGCCGGCCACGATCGGGCTCAGGTTCTCGCCGAGCCCGGGCGACGCCGGGGATAGAGGTAGTCGACCCCCGCCGTGCGGGGACCGAGCTTCGCCACCGGCGGCATCTGGCGCTTGAACTCGGCGGCAGCGACCATGCGCTCGACCCGTGCCACGAGCGCCGCGTCAAATCCCATCCCGACGAGCTCCTCGACGCTCCGGCGCCGGTCGATCCGCCAGAACAGGAGCCGGTCGAGCTCCGGATAGCTGATCCCGGCCTCGGTCTCATCGGTCTGGCCGGGCCACAGGTCGGCCGACGGGGCCTTCGTGATCACGACCTCCGGAACGCCGATCGCCGCCGCGAGCTGGCGGACCTGGCTCTTGTAGAGGTCGCCGATCGGGTTGAAGGCGCACGCGTTATCGCCGTAGATCGTCGTGTAGCCGATGAGCGATTCGGTCTTGTTGCTGGTGCCG
>SCTE01000582.1 GCA_004298915.1 Chloroflexota bacterium
CTGGATGAGCTTCAATAAATTCTTTTACTTTTGAAGTACGTTCTTCTTTAGGTAATGGTATTGGTGCACCATATTGATCAAGTTGCTCCTTATTCACGTACAAACTAGCAAGATTTTCATAGAGGGAAGTATATTCAGAGTGCAGGTTGACGAAAGACTCAAAGAATTCGGGATCTTTTAGAGTTTTTAACCCACTTTTAAGTTCAACATTTAATCCGAGTGGGTATTTATTATATTGAATATTTGTATCGCCAAACACGTCACTTCCTAAGGCTTGCGTATCGATTTGTGGTTGAAACAAATCAGACATAACAGGCATATACGGATCAACCAACTCTCGCTGTTGTTCTTTCGTCAATTCATTCCAGGATTTCTCATGTGATTGTGAAACGGGTTCACACATAACATGCATATGAAGCTGGTCGATTGTCTGTACACGAGCGGGAACTGCATCGTTCTCTCGCTGAATTTTTACAGGAGAATTCACAACATCAACATGTTGATTTAGCCCAATAAAAACTTCTTCATCCTCTCCAGCAGTTTTCTGGAACGCAGTTCCTATGTCATAGGCTGTGGTGAATAGCTCAGTACCTTCTTCTTTAGAGAGTTCAGTGACAGTGCTTACCTTTCTGTGCGTCGGATATAGTGCTACTTCATATGGTCCTGCCGAATATTGGTTCAATTTAACAGCTGCGGAAAATTCCGCATGAGGTGATTTAACAGATATGGCAGTAATAGGATCAATTTGCAGTGAAGCTATCTCTTGAGTCGAGAGGCCATGATTAATATTATATCCAGCCTTTTCGACTACGGGGAGTTCTTTATGTGCTATGAATTGTTCAGATTCGGTCATAGTTATTCGTTATAGGAGAGTATATATGCTGAAGCTTCTTGTAATTTTTCCTCGAGCCTATGATCTATGTCAGTAAGCTGAGCATAAATAGCGTTTGTATCTGAAACGTATCGGCTAACAATATGTTTCATTTCTTCCTTTGACTTAACAGGGATACTCAGTTGCGAAAAGGTATTGTCGATACGATCGTATACTTTAATTCTTTTAACATAATCTACGGAACGATATAATCCGTTAAAGTAATCTTCATCAGGTATCTTCTTATCTTCTGTATAGATTTGTCTGCTTAAGGCTAACACCCCATCACCAACAATCGTTCCAAAGACTGTTGATACTTCTTCAGGGGCAGTATTCGTGTCTTCTACTACATCATGAAGAATAGCAATAATCATTGTGTCTTGAGTATGGAGACCCTCTTCTAAAAGCCGAAGGAGCACTCTATAAGGATGCATTACATACGGAGCACCCTCTCGACGTGTTTGCCCTTTATGTCTTTCGTAGGCAAAGTCAAGCGCATATTTTATCTCATCCATTGAAACCTTTATTTCGCTTGAGGGTATGAGTTCTTCGAGTCTTGCGATAATCATGTCCTTCATGAGTAAAGGATCGTCTATCTGCATGGAGGGTTTGAAGGTTGATAATGAGAGATCTATCATATTTAGATATTATAATCTAATAATATAGTAAAATATAGATAGTTATTCTTTACTAGAGAATATATTTTGCATTTTCTGTATACTTATACTACAATAGCTTCAAAATGAGACGAGAAATAAACAAATTAGTGAGAGACTACATTCCTGAGCAGATTCAATCTAAAGGTGAAACTCCTACTGTGAGAAAATTAGATGAGGGAGAGTTTAGTATCGAACTACGAAAAAAACTTGTAGAAGAAGCTCAAGAAGTTGTCGCATGTTCCACGAAAGAAGCATTAATAGAAGAGCTTGCTGATACACTAGAG
>SCTE01000465.1 GCA_004298915.1 Chloroflexota bacterium
TCGAGCGGAGCCGCTACGAGGCGGGCCTCGTCGGGGTGCGGACGTGACCGGCGAGCGTTTCCGGGCCAACCTGGCGCGCGTCGCCGACGATGCGGCGGCCCTCGGCGAGCGCACGGCGGCGCTGACGTCCTTCCGGGCCAGCGGGGACCGGCGCCTGTCGCTCGCTCTCCGGGCCGACCTGGCGGCCGTGGCCGGCCGCTATCGCAAGATCGCCGACGATCTCGGCAGCCTCGCCGGCGAGCCCGACGCGATCGCCGCGGTCCTCGACGCGGCGCGGCGGAACGGGGTGCCGCTGTGAGCCTCGATGATCGGGACCTGGCGGCCGTCGAGGCCGCGGTGGACCTCGTGGGCGCGCTCGTCGCGCGGAGCCGCCAGCGGCGCCTGTCAGCTGACGAGCGCGCCGGCCTCCGGCGCCTCGAGGTCCTCATCCGCGAGCTGACCGGGTTGCTCGCGGTCGAGCTCGAGGGGACGGAAGGCGCCGCGGTCCGGCGGATCCACCGGGACATGACCCAGCACCTGGGCCGCGACGCCGGGAGCATCGCCGCCTATCTCGACGGAGACCAATCATGACGGCAGGGAACAAGGCGACCATCGTCGCATCCACCGTTGACAAGGCCTCGGGTCCGCTCGATCGGATCCGGGGCAAGTACGAGGCGCTCCAGAAGCAGGGCGCGAAGGGCTTTGCGATCGGCGCCGGCGCCGCGATCACGACCAAGGCCTTCTCGCTCCTCGATGGAGCGGCCTCCACCGTGATCGACACGCTGGGCGATGCCGTCCAGGCCGCGATCGCTGATGAAGAGTCGGTCAAACGCCTGTCGGCATCGCTCCGGGCGAACGTGGAGGGCTGGGACGGGAATACCAAGGCGATCGAGGCGAACATCCTCGCCAAGCAGCGGCTCGGATTCGATGACGAGACCCTGCGCGACTCGCTGACCGTGCTGGTCGGTGCCACGCACGACGTGACCAAGGCCCAGATGATCATGAACACCGCGATGGATCTCGCGCGGTTCAAGGGCATCGACCTTCGGACCGCGTCCGAGGCGCTCATCAAGGTCGACGGCGGGCATTACCGGGCGCTCCAGGCATTGGGTATCAAGCTCCGGGATGGCGCGACGCAGACCGAGGCGCTGGCGGCGGTCCAGAAGATCGCGACCGGCCAGGCCGAGGCATACGCGCGCACGACCAGCGGGAAGCTCGTCGCCGCGCAGATCCGGATCGGCGAGATCATGGAAAGCTTCGGCGGGGTCATCCTGCCCGGCGTCGTCGAGGGCCTCGACCAGGTCACGACCGCCCTCGATGTCCTCGGCGGGCAAATCCCGGTGACGGATGGCCAGGTCGCTCGGTTCGCCGCGGACGTGGCGTCCTTCTTCACGGGCAACGGGCTGATCGGCCAGGCCGTCGACGAGACGGTCGATCGATTCGACGATCTCACGAAAGCCGCCAGGTACATGGCCGATGCGGCCAAGGATGACGTGGTCCCGGCGTTCGAGACGATGGCCGAGGCCCTGCCGCGGATCACCGAGGAGGCCGGCAAGGAAACCGAGCGGCGGATGCGCGAGATCGTCAAGGACATGGCCACCTCGCTCCGGGGCGGCTACGACGACGTCTTCGAGGCCGCGACGGAGCTCGCGGGCGCGGCGTCGGACCCGCTCGACTACGCGACGCGCAAGGCACGCCTCACGGGGCTCCTGACAGGCGCCGAGCTCCAGGCCGGCCTCCATTCGACCGACCCGATCGTCCGCGCCGAGGCCGAGGCCCTGGCGGGCAGGATCCAGACCGAGCTCGCCACACTCGAGGCGGCCGCGAAGCGCTACGGCCTTCGGACGGGCCAGGAGTACGCGGCCGGCCTCCGGGCCGCCTATGGGATCGTGTCGGAATCGGCGAAAGCCGTGGCCGGCGCGGCAACCGGGGCGTTCAAGGCCTCGAGCCCGCCAGGTCCGGAATCGCCGCTCCACCACATCGGCGACTGGGGCGAGCGGACCGCCGAGGCCTGGGCTGATCGGCTCCGGTCCGGCGTCGAGGCCATCGACCTTGAACCGGCCCTCGCCCGGGTCGGTGCGAGCTTCCGAGGCATGGAATCCCGTGGCGGCGGCCAGACGTCGATCGCCACCGGCAGCGGGGGCGGGCTGGCGCCCACGAGCGCCCCCGCTGGCGCCGGCACGGGTGCGTCGGGCGTGATCGAACTCCACTCCCACCTTCATCTCGACGGCCGCGTCATCGCCGAGATCGTCGATCGGCACCTGTACTACCAGACATCCGGCGCGAGCCGCCTGCCCAGAGCGTGAGGAAGGGCATTGACACCGGCGCTCCGATGGGCGCATCGTGGCGCTGCTCGCCTTCCCCCCGTGGGCTGGCCGGCAGACCGGGTACTAGACGGTCGAACCGAATACGATGACTTCGCCCCAGCGGCGCCGGTGCTAGTACCACCGTCGTCCTGGGGCGTTGGATTTTCAGGAGGTCAGCGATGACCACAGCAACCGCCGGTGTGCCCTGGCAGCTCGAATGGGAAGCGAGCGTCGTCGCCGGCCGTCTCGGGCAACTCGATCTCGTCTTCGGCGAGATCAGGAATCGACACGCCCATGCCGCGACGATCGAGCGCATCATCGCTGGCGCAGCGGATCCTGACGAGGCGGGCGAGGCGATCGATCAGGTCGTTCACGACGCCTTCCACGCGGGGTTCGCGGCCGCCGGGGTCGTCGATCGCGTCGGCTGGCCGAGCCGTTCGGTGGGCTACGAGCCCGTCCTCCAGGCGATCGTGAACGAGGCCGGCATCGACCAGATCCCAGGCCACATCGAAGATCGCCGGTTCGTGCCGGACGCGGAGGCCGGGGCATGACCGCCACGACCGCGCAGGACACATGGACCGAGGCCGAGATCCGCGAGGCGCTCACCGAGTTCATGCCCGGCATCAACTTCGATGTCCCGATCGAGTTCGTGGAGGCTTGCGCGCCGCTGGGCGACTCGGACATGGCCCGGGTGCGGGTCGGATGGGATTCCAGCTTCACCCCGCGCGAGAGACGCGGAGAGCCCCACCCGGGCACGCTCTGGGCTGACCTCCGGCCGACTGAGGTCGGCGAGCTCCAGCGGGCGATGGACGACGTCTACCGGGCCGCGGCGCCACTACTACGTCGAGACCATCAAGGAAGGGATGATCCGCGCTGCCCTGGCGTTCGCTGAGGCGCATCCGGACGTTCCGCGTGGCCACTGGCGGCCGAAGACTGAGCGCTGACCACCGCGACCCGTTCCACGGCCCCGTCGAGCCACCTGGCCGGCGGGGCCGCGCCTACATCCCGCGGAGGAGTTCGCCGAGACGTCGCATGGCGTTGCCGTACGTGTCCCGCCATAGGTTCGTCGGCGTCACGAGCATCAACTCGACGAGCTCGCGCAGCTTCCCATCGTTCACCCGGAAGATCAATTCCTCGACGTCAGCCTTGTACTGAAGGCTGCGCGGATCCCCGATGAACCGCCTCCACTCCTTCAGCGACCCTGACAGCCCCGTGAGGGTCTCGTACTGAAATCGCTCCCGACGCTGGCCCTCAGCTCGGCGATCGCGGATGATCTCGCCAAAGAACTCGCCAAGGGGGCGGAGGAAGTAGCCGATTGCTACGGCGACGGCGCCCACAACGGCGACAATGATCTCGGTGC